>JASGCG010000058.1 GCA_030054235.1 Bacteroidia bacterium | reverse complement strand
GTACCAAGGCATGGGTGCGGCCGCACCGCGACCGGGCCAGATGCAGTTCGGTGCGATCGTGCAGGCGCCGGCGCGCAACGTGTTCTTGCGCCTGAACGGGCCGGAACGCACGGTTGAACTGCATCGCAAGGATTTCCGGGCAATGGTCGATGGCCTGCGCGCCGATCTGGACGCTCCCGCGGCGCCGTGATCGCACGGGCACCCGTTCCGCCGCGCGCCAACGACAGCGGGCCGACCGGATGGTCCGATCGGCCCGCGGATCATGTTCGTGGATCGAGCCTCAGCGCGCGCTGGCGGCGTCGAAGCGCTTGTTGACCTCGTTCCAGTTGACGACGCCCCACCATGCGGTGATGTAGTCGGGGCGGCGGTTCTGGTAGTTGAGGTAGTACGCGTGTTCCCACACGTCGAGGCAGAGGATCGGCGTGCCTTCGCAGTCGCTGATGCCGGCCATGAGCGGATTGTCCTGGTTCGGGGTCGAGCAGACGGCGAGCGTGCCGTTGGGCATCACGCACAGCCACGCCCAGCCCGAGCCGAAGCGGCCCGTGCCCGCCGCCGCGAACTTCTTCTTGAAGTCATCCATCGAGCCGAAGGCGGCGTTGATCGCCTTGGCGAGCGCGTCGCTCGGCTGGCCACCGGTGCCCGGGGCTGCCATGAGCGACCAGAACATCGTGTGGTTCCACGCACCGCCGCCGTTGTTGCGCACCGGGTTGCGCAGGCCATCGGGCAGCGACGCGATGCGTCGGCAAAGTTCGTCGAGCGAGAGCCCGTGCAGGTCGGCATGGGGCTCAAGCGCCGCGTTCAGGTTCGTGACGTACGCGTTGTGGTGCTTGGTGTGGTGGATGTTCATCGTGCGTGCGTCGATCACGGGCTCCAGCGCGTTCTCGGCGTACGGCAGCGGGGGAAGGGTGAAGGGGTAGTGGTTGCTCATCGCCGCAGTCTAGGCCTCGCCGACGGGCTGCGCGTCGGCGTCCGCCGTCGTGCGTGCGCAGCGTTCAGCGAAGCTCAAGCCCATCGAAGCCGAACTCGATCCCCTCGGGCAGGTTGCGCGCGTCGCGCTCGTGCAGGATGTCATGGGTCATGTGCACCAGGACCGTGCGGGCGGCGCCGATGCGCATGGCTGCATCGACGGCCTGATCGATCGAGAAGTGCGTGGGATGCGACCTGAACCGCAGGCCATCGAGGACGAGCGTGCGCGTGCCCATCAGGTGCCGCCACGAATCAGGCGGAATGCCGTTCACGTCGGTGGCGTAGACGAGCGGGAAGAGCGGGCCGGGGCCATCGAACCGCCACGAGAGGATCGGAAGCCGGCCATGCAGCATCTGCACGGCGGTGGCGCGGATCCCATGGCAGTCGATCGAGTCGCCGGGGAAGATCCGCATGGCGGAAAGGTCGGCGACCCAGCTGTCGTTGGCGTTGCGGCCGCGGTCGAAGATGTGCGCGTAGATCCGGCACACCTCGTCGATCGTGCGGTCATCGCCGATCACGGGAATCGAGGTACCCATGAGCGCGTTGTAGCGGCGCACCTCATCGAGCCCCCAGACGTGATCGACGTGACTGTGCGTGAGCAGGATGTGGTCGGCGCGATCGATGCGGTGCTCGAGAGCTTGTTGCCGGTGGTCGGGGCCGACATCGAGCAGCACGGTGCGGCGAACGCCCTGCGCGTCGTCGAAGCGCAGCATGGCCGCCGTGCGCAGTCGGCGGTCGCGTGGATCATCGCTCCTGCAGGTGGCGCAGTCGCAGCCGATCAGCGGCACACCGGCGGAGGTTCCCGTGCCGAGCAGCGTGAGCACGGCATCTGGATCGCGAGCGGTGCGCGGATGGCTGGGGCTGGGCTGACCGCGCTCAGCCATGGGCGAGCGCTCCGCGGAGCCGCCGCACGGCTTCGGCGGGATCGGGCGCGGCGAGCACGGCGCGGCTCACGGCCACGCCGCGGCAGCCAAGCGCGGCGAGTTCACGAGCCTTCGCCTCGTCGATGCCCCCAATGGCCAGGTGCGGCGTACCGGGATGCTCGGCGAGGAAGCGCACGAGGTAGCCGGGGCCCGCGATCGGCAGCCCATCCTTGGTGCCCGATGGGTACATGCACCCGACGCCGCAGTACGAGGCGCCCGCAGCCACGGCCTCGGCGGCCTCGTGCGGATCATGCGTGCTCGCCCCGATGAAGAGGCCCGAACCGGCGATCGAGCGCGCTGCGGTGATGGGCAGGTCGCCCTGGCCCAGGTGCACGCCATCGGCATCGCTGGCCAGCGCAACATCGATGCGGTCGTTGATGATCAAGCTCGCTGCAGCGGATCGGGTGAGTTCACGGAGCATCACGGCGCGCGCCAGCAGCTCGCCGCCGTCCAGGTGCTTCTCGCGAAGCTGCAGGCAGTCGGCGCCGCCATCGAGTGCGGCCTTCGCGGCATCGAGCCACGGCATGCTGCAGATCGACTCGGTCACGAGCACGCAGACGGTCCACTGGCGCGGCGCACTGCCGGCGAGTCGCATCGCGAGGTCGCGGGCCAGGTCATAGGTTCGGTAGCGGACGCGCTCGATCCGCGTGGCGGCGATCGTGTCGTGCAGCTTGAGCGACTCTTCGAGAGAGCGCAACGCCTCGCCCGCACGCGAGCCGTTGGCCAGCGCGATGGCATGCAGCGTGGGCCTGTCGTGCTCCGCGGCCCCGGTGATGGTCGTGCCCACATCCCCATGCGCATCGCGCGAGGCGAGGAGGCGCGACGCATCGAGGCTCGCAAGCGCCTGGGCAACCGCGTGGCGAGCAGCCTTGAACCCCTCCGAGAGCGCGCGGTCGCCGACCGAGAACCGTGCGAGGTCCTCGAGCACGCGGAGCGCCTCGAGGGCCCGGTTGCGGTTGGCATCGATGATGCGGAGGGTCGCGGACACGGTTTCCTGCAGCGTAGGCCGGGGTTTCGCACGCGGCGGCGGCCCGAGACGGACGCTACCATTTCCACCCCTATGGCACAGATCCGCGAGATCAAGAAGCGCATGGTCGCCGTCCGCACCATCCAGCGCATCACCAAGACCATGCAGATGATCGCGACCGCCAAGTTCACGGCGTCGCTGGCCCGGGCCAAGGCCACCCGGCCCTACACCGATCGCATCCGCCAGCTCGTGGGTGAAGTCGCCGCCGCGGCGGGAGATGTCTCGCACCCGCTCCTGCAGGGTGGCGGCTCGTCGGGCAAGGTGCTCGTGCTGGTCATCGGCAGCGACCGCGGACTCTGCGGCGCCTACAACGGCAACGTGCTGCGCACCGCCATGGTCCGCATCAAGGCGCTCAAGGCCCAGGGCAAGCAGGTCGTGCTGCACACCGCCGGCAAGAAGGCCTTCGCCTTCTTCAAGTACCAGCAGATGCTGCCCGAGGAGCGCTTCACGTTCGGTGACCGCCCCAAGTACGAGGACATCCAGGCCCTGGCAGAGCGCTACATGGACGCGTTCGTCGCGGGCGAGTTCGAGCAGGTCGTGATCTGCAGCATGCGCTTCGTGAGCAATGCGCGCCAGATCGCCGAAGCGGTGCAGTTGCTGCCGCTGTCGATGCCGCAGGCTTCGCAGGGCGCATCCACCGCGTCGTACGAATTCAGCCCGGGTGCCGGCGAGATCCTCGATGACCTCCTGCCGCGCAGCGTGAAGGTCAGCCTGTTCCAGGCCTTCAACGATGCGATCGTGAGCGAGAACGTCATGCGCATGGTGGCGATGAAGGCTGCGACCGACAATGCGTCGGGCCTCGGCCGCACGCTCAAGCGCAACTACAACCGCGCACGCCAGGCGCGCATCACGACCGAGCTCACCGAGATCGTGTCGGGTGCCGCGGCGCTCGGTTGAGCCGATCTTCAGTCAAGCATCGCGAGGCCCGTGCCATCCGGCGCGGGCCTCGTTCGTTTCCACGACAGGTTGGTGACGCCGCGCGCCGGCTCAGCCCGGGTCCTTGCCCGTGACGACCGGCATGCTGGCCTTCGTCCAGCCCTCGAGCCCGCCGCGCAGGGTGTAGACGTTGTCGTAGCCCAGTTCGATGAGCCGCTTGCTGGCCGCGGGGCCGAGCACGTCGTTGGCGTTGGTGCCGTAGACCAGGATCGCCACGGACTTGAAGTCCCCCAGTTCGGGAACCGCGACGTCGCTCATGGTCGGCATGGGCATCGAACGGGCGCCCTTGATGTGGCCTGCCTCGTAGAGCGCGATCGGGCGAGGATCGATGATCACCACGCGCTTGGACTTGCCCAGCAGCCCCTTGTCGCGCGTTCCCAGCGCGAGGACTTCGTCGGCGCGGACCATGGTCAGGTCCTTGTCGCTCGTGCTCCGCTCGCAGGCCACGAGCGGAAGGGACAGGACGAAGCATGCAGCGAGGATTCGCAGGGTCATGCGGCTAGTGTACGGAGCATGTCGATGCTCCTCACGACGTACCGGATGCTCCCGATGGCCGTGCTCGTCTGGAGCATGTCCGGCTTGGGCGTTGCCGCGCCGGTACCACCCAGTCCTGCAGCGACAGGGCCATTGGCCCGATCGGCCGAGCCGCACGTCAGGGCATCGCTTGCGCCCAGCATCCTGCGCACTTCGGATGGTCGCAGGTTCCTCGATGTTCAGTTCACGATCGAGCGGGGCTGGCATCTGTACTGGCGCAATCCGGGAGACAGCGGGCAGCCGCCTCGCTTGTCATGGACGCTGCCGGAGGGCTGGTCGGCCGGCGAACCGATCTTCCCCGTGCCCAACCATCTTCCGGAGGATGAGGACATCCTCGCCTTCGAGGGTTCGCTGCGACTCTTGGTCCCAGTGACGGCGCCCGCGTCATGGTCGGGTGGCGCGATCGCGGTGCGCTTGAGTGCGCAATGGATGACCTGCAAGGAGCACTGCGTGGTGGAGCGCCAGTCGTTGGGAGCGGAGCTGGTCGAGCGCGAAGGGGCGATGCCGACGGGCTACCCCGTGACCGCGCCTGCCGAGCTGCTGTCCGAGCTCCGGGGCGAGGGCGAGGAACGGGTCCTGGTCCTCGATGCCTCGGCGCTGGCCAGCTCCGCTCGGTGGTTCCCGGATGCATGCCCCGGCGTGCGCTTTCCCAGTGAACGCATGCTGCCGATGCCGGGCGGACGGATCGAGATCCCGGTCCGGGTCCGCGAAGGCGATGCGCCCGATCGACGCCCGATGGTCCGCGGGATGATCGTGGTCGACGCAGCGGTCGGACTCCGGGCCCTCGACGTGTGTGTCCCCGCGGTGCGCCCGGCGGCAAAGTGAGCGCAGGGCACACCACCGCGCCCTCCGGCGTGGCTAGAGTCCCGCTCGACCGTTTCACGATTCCAGGATCCAACCAGAAGGAACGACCCATGAAGCATCTCGCGCTCATCGCCTCGCTCACCCTTGGTGCCGGCCTCGCGCTGTCGCCAGTCATCGCTCCCGCAGCGTTCGCTGCCGAAGGCCAGAAGGCCGCCGCCAAGATCGGCGAGGCGGCTCCCGACTTCACCCTCAAGGGCGCTGACGGCAAGGAATACAAGCTCGCCGACTACAAGGGCAAGGTCGTGGTGCTCGAGTGGATGAACCCGGGCTGCCCGGTCTGCCGCGAAGTCTGCGAAGAGGGCAAGGTCGGCTCGATGATGAAGAGCTGCAAGGAGATGGACGCCGACGTGGTGTTCCTCTTCATCAACAGCACGGCTGCCACCGCGAACGATCCCAAGTCGAGCGCTGACTACCTCGCCAAGAACAAGATCGAGGCCCCGGCGCTGATCGACGGCGACGGCAAGGTCGGTCACGCCTACGGCGCGAAGACCACGCCGCACTGCTTCGTCATCGGCAAGGATGGCAAGCTCGCCTACGACGGCGCGATCGACGACAAGGGCTCGAAGAACTACGTGGTTGACGCCGTGAAGGCGCTCAAGGAAGGCAAGACGGTCGAGCCTGCGACCACCAAGCCCTACGGCTGCAGCGTGAAGTACGCCCGCAAGTGATCACGCCCGGTTGGCGACCCGGCTCAGTTGGGGTCGGCAGCTGGACACGACCGCTTCAAAAGCAACGCGGGGTGCGCCGATTGGCGCACCCCGCTGTCGTTCATGGAGCGATTCGCAAGGGCGCAGCGGTCCCCGAGGTAGCGGCGGCACATGCCCTGCATCCGCGCGCGTCAGCTCGCCCCGTGCGCGTCAGCCCACGTTGACGGGCATGACCACGTACACGAAGTCCTGGCCAAGACGGACCACGCCGGGCTTGTTGGGGCTCTTCAGCTCGACGATGACTTCGGGAACGTCGGCGATCTTGAGCACGTCCGTGATGAAGACGGGGTTGAAGCCGATCTCGATCGGGTCGCCCTCGTACTTGGCAATCGGCAGTTCGATGTCGGCTTCGCCCATCTCGGGGACGCGACTCGACAGGCGGAGCATGCCGGGCCCGAAGGCCAGTCGCACGCCCTTGCTTTCTTCGCTCGTGAGGAGCGCCGCGCGGCGGATGGCAGCGGCGAACTCGCCCGTGTCGAAGGTGGCACGCTTGTCGTGGTCCTTCGGGATTACGTCCTCGAACGGCGGGAAGGTGCCTTCGACAAGGCTCGAGACCAGGGTCGCAGCCTCGCCAACCTGGATCGAGAGGCGGTTGCGGTCGCGGCTCACGGTGACCGAGGCGTCAGGATCATCGAGCAGCCGATTCAGGACCGACAGGCTCTTGGCCGGGACGATGCAGGTCGAATCGCCGTCTGCGGGGGCACTGCAGTCGCCGCGGGCGACGGCGAGCCGGCGGCCATCGGTGGCGACCATGCGGAGCTTGCGACCCTTGCGCTCAAGCAGGGTGCCGGCGATGGCGTAGCGCGAGTTGTCGACGCTCGTGGCGAAGGCGGTGCGGTGGATGAGTCGGCGCAGCGTGCCGGCGGCCACCTCGAACTCGGTGCCGGCGTCCTTGGCATCGCGCACGCCGGGGAACTCGCGGGGCTCATAGCCGAACACCCTGAAGGTCGCATGCTGGCCCTTGATCGTGGTCACGTTGCGTTCGGTCGAGATCGACAGCGTGCTGTCGTCGCAGGCGCGCGTGATCTGCGTGAGCTTGTCGGCCGGCAGGAGCGCCTCGCCAGGTTCGTCCACCTGCACGCTCGAGACGTGGACGGTCAGGCCGAGCTCGCCGTCGGTCGCCTGGATCGACAGCACGCCGTCGGCGGCGGTGAGCTTCAGGCAGAGCATGACGGGCGCGGGGCTGCGGTTCGGCACGACGCTGGCGGCCATGGCCAGGGCATCGAGCAGGGCGGCGCGGTCGCAGACGATCTTCATGGTCTTCCTCGCTGGATCGGTGGTTCGATAACGCCGGGTGAACCCCGGCCAGACGTAGTGTAACGATGGCTCGTTGGCACGACCTGTGGTGGCTGCGGGGAATCAGCCGCGCAACGGCCTAGACTCCATCCATGATCCTGAAGCTTCTGCGCCAACTCAATCGCGCATACGGCTACGCCGTCTTCGGGATCTATCTCGCCGCCTTCGGCATCGCGTTCCTGTTCGTGTTCATCTTCCCGCCGGCCACGCTGGCGCTGCTCTTCATCTCGATCTTCGGGTTGCTCTTCTTCAACGTGCTGGGCTTCGTGCTACGGACGATCGAGAAGCGATGGAACCGTGCACGGCTGGGCAAGGGGCTCTGCCCAGAATGCGGTGCAGCTGCGCTGTCGGCGGTCGCGTCAGGATCGGGGGAGATCCGGTGCGGTGCGTGCGATGCCCGGCACGATGCCCAAGGCGCGTGGATCAAGCCGATCGTCCAGGAGCCCGAGCCCGTGCAGGCCTGAGCAGTGCCTGATCAGGCGCGATCAGGCCGAAGGATTCTCGCCGTGCTCGATGCGCGTGATCTTGGCGAGGCGGCGTTCATGGCGACCGCCCTCGAAGGAGGTGGACATCCACACGTCGAGGATGCGCTTGGCCAGGATCGGCCCGATCAGGTCGGCTGACAGGCAGAGCACGTTCGCGTCGTTGTGGCTGCGGGAAAGTTGCGCGGCGAGTTCATCGCTGGCGAGTGCGGCGCGGATCCCATCGACCTTGTTCGCCGCGATGCACATGCCGATGCCCGTGCCGCAGACGAGGATGCCAC
>JASGCG010000057.1 GCA_030054235.1 Bacteroidia bacterium | reverse complement strand
GCTGGCCTACATGCGGTGAGCGGCGGCGCAGCCGCAGGGCGCGCGGTCAACGCGCAACGAGCGAAGCCAGCTCGGCAACGGCCACCATGCGCTGCTCGCCGGTCGCCATGTCCTTGAGCGCGACCTGACCGCCGGTTGCCTCGGCGCCGACGATGCACGCGAAGCGAGCGCGGCACTTGGCGGCATCACCGAGCAGCTTGCCGACGTTGCGGCTCGCCTTGGCGCTGTGGCGGGCGTGGAGACCCGCGCGGCGCAGCGTTGAACGCAAGCGGTGCATGATGGGATCGAGCGCGGGATCCGCACTGATGAAGAAGCAGTCGGGCCTCGGGAGGAGTTCCGCCGCACGCTCGGGTGCGAGCAGGCCGCGATCGGCGAGCACGAGTCCAAGGACCACATCGCCCATGCCGAAGCCGACCGCACCCAGGCTCGGACCGCCGAAGAGCTCGATGAGCCCGTCGTAGCGGCCGCCGCCGGCGATGGCACGCTCGGCGCCGCTGGCTTCGTGGATCTCGAAGACGACCCCCGTGTAGTACGCGAGCCCGCGCACGATGCCCAGGTCGAACTCGCACCACGCTGCAAGATCCATGGCTTCGAGCACCGAGACGAGCGTCGCCAGCTCCGCGACATCCGAGGCGGGCACGCCCAGCGCGGCGACCACGCCGTCGATCCCTGCCGAGAGCGGCACGCGCGTGCGGGCAAGCTCGTTGAAGCGGTCCAGCGCTGCGGGCGGAAGGCCAAGCCCTGCAGCGCGCTGGCCGAACTCATCGGGCGGCAGCTTGTCGCGACGATCGAGCAGCTCGAAGGCGCCCGCCATCGATGCATCAGGCACGCCGAGCGCACGCAGCGCCGCCGCGACGGCGCCACGATGACTGAGCTTCACGCGGACCGCATCGGCGCCCAAGCCAAGCCGCTCGAGCGCGAGGATCGCGCAACCGATCACCTCGGCATCGGATTCGGCGCTCGGCGGGCCGATGAGGTCGACGTTCCACTGCACGAATTCGCGCAGGCGGCCGCGCTGCGGGCGCTCGGCACGGAAGTGCACGGGAATCGCGAACCACTTGGTGGGCAGCGCGAGGCTCGCACCCTTGGCGGCAGCCATGCGAGCGAGCGTGGGCGTGAACTCCGGGCGCAGCGCATAGTCGTTCTCGCCGCCCGCACGCCGGAACGAGAAGAGTTCGTTGACGATGCCCTGCCCGCTCTTGACCGTGTAGAGCTCCAGATGCTCGAACGTCGGGCCCTCGATCTCGTCGAAGCCGCAGTCGATGCTGGCCGAGCGCCAGGCGGCCTCGATGTGACGGCGCACGGCCATCTCCGGAGGGAAGAAGTCGCGCGTGCCCTTGGGTGCCTGGAACTTCGGACTCGATGCCATGGGTGGAGAATAGGGACTGCAGGCAGCACCCGCGGCCGCGCTAGGCTTGGATCCATGCGAGGTTGGCGCGGACTCCTGGTGGGCATGCTGCTGATCGCGGCGGCGGGCGCGGCCCTGCTGCTGACCGATCGGTCGGGCCGACGTGCCGTGCAGGCGGCGACCGCGCGACGCGTGGCGATCATCCAAGCCAGCAGCATCCCCGCGTTCGATCTCTCGGCGCGAGGCGTGATCGCGGCGCTCGAGGCCGCGGGCTACACGAGTGCCGGCGGGAGCGAGCTCAGGCGCTTCAACGCCGAGGCAGACCTGGGCACGCTGAACCAGCTCTGCTCGGAAGTCGCCAACGCGCCGTTCGATCTCGTCGTCACGATCGGCACCACCAGCGGCCAGGCATTCATGCGCGCCAACAAGCGCTCGCTGCCGCATGTCTTCGGCGTGGTGGCCGACCCAGCATCGCTCGGGGTCGCCCTCGGCGAGTGGCGCGAGGGTGCGCGCCCGCCCAACGTGACCGGCATGGGTGCGCTGATCGACTTGCCGCAACTGCTCGATGCGCTGCGGGCATCGGCACCGCACGTCCGCACGATCGGCACGATGTGGAACCCGTCTGAAGCAAACGCCGATCTCTACGCAAAGCGGTTGCTCGCCGAGGCGGATCGACGCGGCCTGAAGGTCATCAGCGCTTCGGCGAGCGATGCGGCCGGCATCCTCGAAGCCGCCACCGGCGTGATGGCGCAACCGATCGACTGCCTGGTGTTCCTCCCGGACACGAGCGTGACGATCGCCTCGCCGACGATCCTGCAGGCTGCGCAGAAGCGAAAGGTGCCGGTCATCGGCACGTTCCCCGAGAGCGTGGACGGCGGCAGCATCCTCAACCTTGGCATGGATTGGGCGGGCATCGGCACGCAGGTCGGCGAGGTGGCCGCACGCGTGCTCGGCGGCACGCCACCATCGGAGATCCCGGTCGTCGACCGCCCGAAGATGGCGTGGACCGTGAACCTGGCCTCGGCTGCAGCGTTCGGATGGAGCGTGCCGCAGTCGATCGTGGACGGTGCGACGATCGTGATCGCTGCCGATGGCTCGCGGCGCGAGAAGCGTTTGAGCACGCCGCGCGTGCAGGTCATTGCCTATTCGAACGCCGCGTTCACGGACGAAGTGCTCGCTGGCATCCGTGATGGCTTCATCGAGCAGAAGCTTGCGCCGGGCGAGGGCATCGAACTCTCCGTCGTGAACGCCCAGGGCGACATGAGCACGCTGAACCAGCTCGTCGTGGACAGCGTGGCCTCGCAGCCTGCCGTGATCATGTCGATCTCGACGCCGAGCCTGCAGGCCCTGCTCAAGCGCAACGATCGGATCCCGTGCGTGTTCACGACGGTCTTCGACCCGTACGTGACCGGTGTCGGCACCGAGCCCACAAAGCACCACCCGCTCTTCACGGGCGTGACGAGTCACAGTGACTTCCCGCGACTGATCGAGGTCGTGCGCGCGACGTGGCCGGGCGCCAAGCGGCTGGGCACCGTCTATTGCCCCAGCGAGGACAACAGCGTGGCCGCGCGCGATGAACTGGCGACGCTGGCCAAGGCGGCGGGAATGGACCTCATCAGTTCGCCCGCCGAGCGCGGCAGCGACATGGCGACGGCGGCCGAGGCGGTCATCTCGCAAGGCATCGATGTCTTCACGCAGATCAGCGACAACATCGCCAGCGGTTCGTTCCCGGTGGTCGGCACCGTCTGCGACCGGGCGCGACTGCCCTTGGTCGGCACGCTGACCCGCTTCATCAACGAGGGCGCAGTCATCGTGGTGGCGCGCGACTACCACCTGATCGGCGTGCAGGGTGCGGAGAAGGCTGCCTCCATCCTGCGCGGCGCCGATCCAGCCACGATCCCGATCGAGGATCCTCGCACGAGCCTTCTGCTGCTGAACGAGGGGCGCGCGAAGCAGCTCGGCGTGACGCTGCCGGCATCGATCGAGCGCCAGCTGGACCGGAGGGTGCCCTGATGCGGATCGAGGTGCAGCAGCAAGGTCGCTCCGCACGCGTGAGCGTGGATGGCCGGCTCGATGCCGCATGGACCGACACGTTCGCCGCGCGCATGGATGAACTCGTGCGCGCCGGTGCCGACACGATTGTGGTCGACGCGGCCCGGCTCGACTTCCTGAGCAGCCTTGGGATCAGGTGCCTGATCACGCTGTCGCAACGCCTGCGCGCCATCGGCGGGAGCTTTCGGCTCGCCGATCCGAGTGAACCCGTGCGGCAGGTCATCGACTTGGCGCGGCTCGGACCGATCCTGTTGGTGGCCACGAACCATGCCGCCGCTGCGCCCACCACCGCCGCAGCCTTCACGGGCGATGGATTCACCGGTGAACGTCGCGTGCTCGATGAGCGAGCGCAGGCGCGCGTGGAGTCGATCGAGCCATCGAGTGCGCCGCAGGCCTGGCGGGGCGGCGCAAGCACGATCTTCCTCGGTCATGCGGCGTTGGCGAGCGCCGCAGCGGACGCGCGAGGACGCTTCGGCGAATGCCTGGCGATCGCGGGTGCACTTGCGGTCCAGCCCACGGACAGCCCCGAGCCCGACTTCATGGACCAAGGCAGCGGCACCATGCCTGCATGGATCCATGCCGGCCTCGATGTCTCGGGCGCCATGCGTCACTTTGCGCACGTCGAGGCGATCGACGATCGAGGCGCCGCGGTGAGCGAGATCATGCGAGCATGCATTGCTTCGGAAGCGGGCCCGGTCGCCGTCGCGATCGCCGGCTTGTCCGCGGGGCTCTGCGGTGCAGCGGCTCGCACGAGCCCCGACGGGTGGACCGCGCCACTCGATGCGCGCGACGGTGACGGCGTGCGCAAACGGCTGAGGTTCACGGGCGAACCGTCGTGGATCGGCGAGAGCGCGCTGATCGCCGGCATCGCGGGTGCACCCGGATGCGGCGTGCCGGGCCTCGTGCCCTTGGCCGATGGCGTGCACGCGCACCTGCATGGACTCGCCTGCGCGTTCCGCGCGTTGCCGCGCGCGGCAACCCCCTTGGCGACGATCGCACGCCAGCTCGTGCTCGAGCAACCGATCCGCGGCATCGTGCACCTGGTCGATGATCCGCGACCCGATGGTGCAGGCCAGAGCCGGGTGCGACGCGCGTGCGTCTGGTGGTCGCCCTTGGCCGGAGGCGCGCGATGACCGTGGTGCTTTCGACGATCGCGCTCGGGCTCGTGCTCGCGCTCGTGGGCTACGGCGTCTACCTGAGCTTCCGCGTGCTGCAGTTCCCCGATCTCACGGTCGATGGCTCGTTCACGCTCGGCGCAGCGACGGCGGCCGCACTCATGCTCGCGGGCTGGGATCCGTTCACGGCCACCGCAATTGCTTCACTCGCCGGTGCGCTTGCGGGGCTCGCCACGGCGCTGATGGCCACGCGACTGGGGATCGAGGGAATCCTGGCGGGGATCCTCTCGATGACGGCGCTGTACTCGATCAACCTGCGCGTGATGGGGCGCAGCAACCTGGGGCTCGTGGGCGTGTCGACGATCTTCTCCCCCGCCGATGCGCTCGTCCGTCGTCTTGCCGGCGGCGCGGAAGTCATGCTCTGGGGGCAGGCCGTGCCGAGCGATGTGGTGGCGCAGGCACTGACCGCGCTGGTCGCGGTGCTCGTGATCGCTGGGATCCTCTGGTGGTTCCTGCGCACGGAACTCGGCAGCGCGCTCCGTGCAGGCGGCGACAACCCACGCATGATCCGCGCGCTCGGCGTGAGCCACGAATGGCTCGTGACCCTGGGCCTGATGCTCGGCAACGCGCTCGTCGCTGCCGGCGGTGCCGCGTTCGCGCAGCTCAACGCGTTCGCCGATGCGAGCATGGGCATCGGCATCGTGGTGATCGGGCTGGCGAGCGTCATCATCGGGCGCGCGCTGGTCGGCCAGGCCGCAGCGCTGCCGGTGCTCCTGGCGAGCGTCCTCGTGGGGAGCGTCCTCTTCCGCATGCTGGTCGCGATCGCGATCCGCACCGGCCTCGAACCCAACGACCTGCGCATGATCACGGCCGTCGTGGTGCTGATCGTGCTGGTGGTGCCGGGGCTCTTCACGCGACTGACGGGGTCCAAGCTCCTGTCGCTGCGCACGAAGGGAGGCCCTCGTGCTGCGGCTTGAGGCCGTCTCGAAGACCTTCTTCCCCGGAACGCCGGGCGAAGTGCGCGCCCTGCGCTCGGTCGACCTCGAGCTCGCCACGGGCTCGTGGACGATCGTGATCGGCACCAACGGCAGCGGCAAGAGCACGCTGCAGGGTGCCGTCGCCGGCGCCTTCACGCCGGATTCTGGAAGGATCTGGATCGACGACGTCGAGGTCACCGGGCGACCCGAGCACGCGCGTGCGCGCTGGATCGGGCGCGTCTTCCAGGATCCGTTCGCCGGCAGTGCGCCGAGCCTGACGGTGGCGGAAAACCTTGCGCTCGCCGAGCGCCGTGGGCAGCGCCGCGGGCTCCGGCAGTTGATCCGCGCCGGTTCGCGCGCGCGCTGGCGCGATGCACTTGCCGAGATCGGACTGGGCCTTGAATCACGGCTCGATGATCCGATCGGGCTGCTGTCGGGCGGACAACGCCAGGCGATCACGCTGGTCATGGCCTCGCTCGCACGCCCCCGGCTGCTCCTGCTCGATGAGCACACCGCGGCGCTCGACCCACGCAGCGCGGAACTCGTGATCGCCCTGACGCGGCGGATCATCGAGCGCGATGGTCTCACGGCCCTCATGGTCACGCACAGCATGGCGCAGGCAGCCGCGCTCGGCGACCGCCTCATCGCCATGCACCGCGGCCGCCCGTGGCTCGATGTGCAGGGCAATGCCAAGCGTGCGTGGCGCGCCGAGCGGCTGCATGAACTCTTCAGCGAGATGCGCCGCGAAGACCGTTTCGACGACGCGACCGTAAGGGTCGTGGTGCCGGCCTACCGCTGACTGGGCTGGCGGTGGGTGCCGTCAGGCCACGCACGGCCTGGGAGACTCCGTCAGGCCGCGCACGGCCTGACTAGGATTCCCGCTCCTATGAACGTCTCCAGCATTGCTGTCATCGGCGCCGGCACCATGGGTTCCGGCATCGCCCTCACCGCCGCGCAGTCCGGCATCAAGGCCTTCCAGATCGACCTGAGCCAGGCCGCGCTGGACAAGGCGAAGGCTGGCCACGCCAAGAGCCTCGGCCGCTTGGTCGACAAGGGCAAGATGCAGCAGGCCGATGCCGACGCCGCGCTTGCACGCATCGCCTACTGCACCGACATGGCGCAGGCGAAGGATGCCGACTGGGCCGTCGAGGCCGCCACCGAGAACGTGGAGATCAAGAAGAAGCTGTTCAAGGCGATGCAGTCGACCTTCGGCCCGCGCTGCGTGCTCGCGACGAATACGAGCAGCATCTCGATCACCGACATCGCGAGCGCCGTGGGCGCCGACGCGCACCGCGTGATCGGCATGCACTTCTTCAACCCGGTGCCGATCATGAAGCTCGTCGAAGTGATCAAGGGCATCGCGACCAGCGAGGAGACCACGCAGCGCACGATCGAGCTCGCCAAGGCCATGGGCAAGACCCCGGTGCCCGCGAACGACCGCGCCGGCTTCGTGAGCAACCGCGTCCTCATGCCGATGATCAACGAGGCCTTCCACGCGTGGATGGAAGGCGTCGCCAAGCCCGAGGACATCGACCAGATCATGCTGCTCGGCTGCAACTTCCCGATGGGCCCGCTGCGCCTGGCCGACTTCATCGGCCTCGATGTCTGCCACGACATCATGATGGTGCTCCACCGCGAGCTCGGCGACCCGAAGTTCTTCCCCTGCCCGCTGCTGCGGCAGCTCGTGCAGGCCGGACGGCTGGGCGACAAGACCGGCCGCGGCGTGTTCGAGTATCCGGCGAAGTGAGTTCCCGGACCGCTTGGGCGGCGGCGCACCCTGACTAGAATCGGGGCGCCATGTTCACGAACGCATCGACCAAGCCCGCCACGGGCGCCACGCCTGAACGCATCGACCCCGAGACCGTGACCCTGTCCGGCTACGTGCTGCAGGAGACCTACGGACCGGTCGATGCACCCACGACCGACCGCCGCGAGCAGGACCGCGTCGACGTGCGCATCGGCGAGCCTGGGCAGTTCCCGTTCACGCGTGGCGTGCACCGCACGATGTACCGGTCGCGGCTCTGGACCATGCGCCAGTTCGCGGGCTTCGGCAGCGCCGACGACACCAACCGCCGCTTCAAGTACCTGCTCGAAAACACGAAGGGCACGAAGGCCAACACCGGCCTCTCGACGGCCTTCGACCTGCCGACCCTGATGGGCCGCGACAGCGACGATGCCTTGAGCGTGGGCGAGGTCGGGCGCTGCGGCGTGGCGATCAGCACCGTCGACGACATGCACCGGCTCTACGCCGACATCCCGATCGGCGACGTGACCGTGAGCCAGACGATCAACGGCCCCGCAGCCGTGATCTGGGCGATGTACCTGGCGATGGCGCGTGACCGCGGCATCCCGTGGTCGAGCCTCGGCGGCACGCTGCAGAACGACATCCTCAAGGAGTTCCACAGCCAGAACGAATTCATCTATCCGCCTGAAGCAAGCGTGAAGCTCGTGGTCGACACGATCGAGTTCGCGAGCCAGCACCTGCCCAAGTGGAACTCGGTGTCGATCTCGGGCTACCACATCCGCGAGGCCGGATCGACCGCCACGCAGGAGCTGGCGTTCACGCTGCGCGACGGCATGGAG
>JASGCG010000056.1 GCA_030054235.1 Bacteroidia bacterium | reverse complement strand
GCAGCGCCAGTCAGTCGGCGGATCGCTCGTAGATGCTTCCGCACTCCGGGCATCGGTCGGATGATGGCGCGCGCAGGTGACCGCAGGCCCCGCATGCCCCCTGCCGCCACGCTCGCCGATGGCCGCGCGTCAGGAGCAGCACGGTCCCCGGTCCGCAGAGCAGGATCATCGTCGCAAAGCCTACGCAGAGCGACCAGAAGGTGACGAGGCTGCACCAGCAGCTCTCCTTGCGTCGCACGATGATGTAGAGCGGCAGACCAAGCACCACCTGCAGCGCGCTGCCACGAAAGGCCGCCCGAACCAGCCGACTCACGACATCGGGGTTCGACTCGGAGCCAGCCCGCCAAAGCACCGTCGACCATGCTGCCGAGCTGAGCAGCCACGTCGCCACCACCGCCACCGCCATCAGGTCCTGGTCTTCGATGGAACCGGTGGCGAGCACCACCAGCGCCTCGATCGCAGCGAAGCCGATCGACGTGACCAAGGCACCCGCCACGATGGCCGCCGCCACGACGGACTGCCGCATCGACCTGCCTTCCTGCGCCGAGCGGAACGGCGGGACCGCCGGTGCCGCGAGCATGAGTTGCACGGTGGCGGCGAAGCTCGCGAGCCCCAACAGGATCAGGTGCTGCTTCAGGTAGAGCCCTTGGGAGAAGAACACGGCGCCGGTGTAGTCCTTCGCAGTGATGTTGAGGCTGCCTGAGTCGAACCACTCGGAGGTACCCACCACCGCCAGCACGACGAGCGGTGTGAGCAGCCACCACGCGCTGAACCCAGCGAGCCAGACCGCGGCGAGGGCACGCCTGCGCGTCATGGCACAGTCGCCGGAACGCGATCCGGCACCTGAGCAGGCTGGCGCTCATCCGCCGGCGGCTTGGCCGGTGTCGGCTCCGGCGGACGAACCACGTCCCCACGCCCCGGCACGCGCGGCTTGGGTGCCGCGCGCGATGGCACCTGCGCAGCGAGCACCTCGGCCATCACCTCGGCGAAGACGCGCGCCTTTGCCGCAATGCGCTCATGCGGCGTCAGGCTGCCAAACTCCACGGTGATGCCCGGGGCCCTGATCGTCTCGGCGGCCCAGCGCTTGAAGGTCCACTGGTCCAGATTGTGCGATGCGGTCGACTCGAGCTTCTCGCGCGGGAAGCGCGACTGCACGCCATCGAGCCAGGCCTGCACGAACCCCGCCGGCTCGACCGCGCTGCCCGGTGCTGGTGTGTAGAGCACATCGCGATCCGTCGCATGGAAGTCGAGCAAGAGATGGATGCGCGCTCCGGGCTGCGACGCCAGCGCCAGGATCGCATCGCGCACAGCCCGCGTCTCCGGCTGTGAGAACGCATGCCAGTCCCTGTTCGCATCGACGCCGCCGAGCGTGCATCGCCACTGCCCTTCATGCACCCCATCAGGATTCACAAGGGGAATCACCGTGACGCGGAAGCGACGGCCAAAGTCAGCCAGTGCAGCATCAGACTGCTGCAGCCGCTCGATGAACTTCATCAGGCCCACGCTGCCCGAGACTTCCGGTGGATGCTGCCGTCCGATCACGACCACATGGTCGGGTGGGGCCTGAGGATTCAAGGTGAAGGCCAGGATCGGGCGCCCGCCGGCCGAGCGGCCGATCGATTCGACGGCGACGCCAGACTCCATCCCCACGCGCGTCGACCACGCATCGAGCTCGTCGATCCCGATCATGTGGTTGCTGGCGATGAAGATCGGATCGGGCACGACCGAAACCTTGATCGTGCACTCCTTGTCACCGGGATCGCCGGTCCACTGCGAATCAGGTGCCATCGCCCAGCGACGGCCGTCGCGGCTCGCCCACGCGCGCGGCCGGGCCTTGGGGGTGGCGATGGCCAGCCGAAGCGTCACCTCGCACGGCTTCGACGATCGAATCCGCAGCGCGTACCACGGACTCGGGTTGATGGGCTCCCGCTCGGGGGCAACGAGCAGGCGGAACTCCTTCGGTCCCAGTTGCTCGCAGCCGTTGAGCCGCGCACCACTGAAGAGGTTGTCGATGCAGACGTTGATCCCTGAGCCGGCATCGAAGGTCCAGACTCGGCGCTCCTGAAGTTCCGCGGCGACGACAACAGCAGGCGCCCCGCCCGGTCGGGCCGGAGGATCCACCGCCGGCTGAACTGCCTGCGCGGACGCGGCACACATCCCAGACCCAAGCGCCAGCCATACACCCGTCCAGAGCAGGAGGACCGATAGCCATGGCCCTGTGGTGGCGCCAACGCGGTTCACCGAACAGTGCGGGCCGGGCTTCGACACGGTCATGACCAAAGCCTACCGACGTCGCCGCTGGATCGGCGGGCGCAGCACGACCGCCCATGGGAGTCATCCGAGGGGCGATGACGCCCGCGCTCCAGCAGACGAACCGCTTCCGAGTGAACCCAATCCGAATTTGGATTCCATCCAATCCGGGCTATAGTCCGGTCGGAAGGTTCCGGAAAAGGCACTGGAGATGGGTCAAAGGGCGCAGACCACCCCTTTTCCCCCAGGAGCCTTTCACAATGAAGTCCCTTGTTTCCCTGACCGCCGGAGCGATTGCTGTCGCTTTGGTTTCCGCTGCCGACGGCGCCATGATCGCCGGTTGGTCGATCACCACCGCGTTCCCCACCGGCGCCGGCAACGTCCCGACCGGCCAGACCTATTCGGTTGGCGCGGCTGATCAGGGCGACCAGACCGCTGGCAGCTCCCTGAGCTCCTACCACACTCTCGCCGCAGCCACGTACACCTCGCCCGCGGGCAACGGCTCGCAGTACGCCTTCAGCAGCAACAACTGGTCGATCGGCGACTACTACGAGGCTCGCGTCTCGACCTCGAACTACTCGAACATCAGCGTGTCGTGGGATCAGGCTCGCAGCTCGACCGGCCCAGCGTCGTTCGAACTGATCTTCAGCGTCGACGGCGGTACCAGCTGGACGACCGTCGCCGCGTACACCGTCCTGCAGTCGGGCGGCGGCGGCGCTCCCGGTACGTGGTCGTCGACGACCTACAACGCGCTGTACTCCAGCAGCCAGGCACTCGCCGGTGCTGAGGACGCGAGCCTCCTCATCGTTCGCTTCCGTTCGCTGGTCACCGCGGCCGCGGCCGGCTCCAGCCGCATCGACAACGTCGTCATCAGCGGCGATGTGGTGCCGGCCCCGGGTGCTGTGGCGCTTCTCGCGGTCGCGGGCCTTGTCTCGCGTCGCCGTCGCTGATCCAGCGCGTTCCATCATGATCCCCTCCAGCGGGTGTCGGCTCCGGCCGGCACCCGCTGTGCTTTGACGCACGTTGGTCGAGATCGACCTCGCGCGAATCGGTCGCGACTTCCGCCGGCTCGCCTTCAGCGCGCCAGCACGACGAGTGACCACGGATCCACGGTCATCGAGCCCTTGGCCGTTCCCATCGGCACCGCACCGGCCCGCGCGCCATCGGCAAGGACCGACCACTCACCCGACGGCAGCGCAAGCGTTGCAGCCACGGGCTCGCCATTGAGGGCGATGATCAGCGAGCGCGATGGATCGCCCGCCGAGCGACCATCGATCGTCCACGCCAAGAGCGGTGCGGCTCCCAACCACTGGATCGAGTTTCGCACCACGGCGGCATCGGTCATGCGCAGCGCAGGGTGCGCCTTGCGCAAGGCGATCATCCCGGCGATCCAGTCCGTCGTCGATTGCCATGGACCGGCCCGTTCCCAGTCGAAGCGATTGACTCGGTCGCCGCTCACGTAGCTGTTGTGGTCGCCGCCCTTCGTGCGCCCGATCTCGCACCCACCTTCGAGGACCGGGATGCCCTGCGACAGCAGCACGCTGCCGACCGCCAGCCGCAGCATCGCCTCGCGCTCGGCATCGCTCGCGCTCTTTGCCGACCGGGCCAGCTTGTCGACCAAGCACAGATTGTCGTGCGCGCTGACGTAGTTCACGCTCTCCGCGGGTGAAGCCGTGAAGTCGTCGATCGAACCCGCCACGCCGCGCTTGACCGCCTCGCGGTCACCGCCCGGGCCGTTGACGAACCCTGTGCGATCGCCGTCAAGGTCGCCCCGAAGCGCATTGCGCAGGTGATCGTTGAAGACAGCCATCCCGGTCCCCTTCTGCGCGCCCTTGCCGAAGCGAATCGGGCCGCCGCCAGTCCAGGGCTCACCGTAGAGCGTGGCATCGGGCCGGATCGAGCGCACGCGTTCGACGATGGCTCGCACCGTCGCTGGATCGTGCGTCCCCAACAGATCGAAGCGGAACCCATCGACGTGGTACTGACGCAGCCAATGCGCGAGCGAATCGAGGATGTACTTGCGCACCATGGGGCGCTCGTCGGCGACCGAGTTGCCGCATCCGGCGTCATTCGTCAGCGAGCCATCACGCGTCGTGCGGAAGAACCAGCCCGGCACCGTCGCATCGAAGGGACTGGCATCGCCGCTGGAACTCGTGTGGTTGTAGACGACATCGAGCACCACGCGAATCCCCGCGGCATGCATGCCAGCGACCGCCTGGCGCAGCTCGCGCACCGGCGCCAGCGGATCTCGACGATCCGCCGCGAAGTTCGACTCGGGCACGTTGAAGAGCGCCGTCCAGTAGCCCCAGTTGTACTCATCGGGCTTGGCGGTGAAGTCATGGATCGGCAGCAGGTGCACGCCCGTGATGCCCAGTCGCCGCAGGTGCGCCAGCCCCGTCGGCGCACCCGCCACGCTGCCTTCATGCACCAGCCCCAGGTACGAGCCGCGACGATCCGCCGGGCACGACGCATCGGCCACCGTGAAGTCACGCACATGGAGTTCGTACAACACCTCATCGGTGGGCTGCGCCAGCGTCGGTCCCCGATCGGTCTGCCAGCCTGCTGGCTCCAGGCGCGACAGGTCGGCAAAGATGCTGAACGAACTGTCTGCACTGGCCGCCACGGCATGGATGTCCGCCGCCGTGCGCCGCCGCCCGTAGTGCGTGAACGCCATCCGATACGGCACGCCGTGCAGATCGCCCGGAACCTCGATCGACCAGGTGCCCTTCGGTCCGGCGACCAGCGGGAGCGTCCTGCTTGGGCCGTCAGGCCCCTTCTCGAAGAGTTCAAGCTCGACCCGGCTCGAGACGGGCGACCACGTGGTGACCGTGACGCGATCCTTCGAGCACGTTGGCCCGAGCGCCGCATCGAGTGCCGTGAACGCAGCATCATCGAGGATCCCACGCGCGATGACGGTTCTCCATTCGCCGCCCACCTGGATGGACAACCGGGCAATCGCATCATCCGCCACCGCCTTGCCCAGCTTGATGGCGAAGGTCGGTCGACCATCGCCCCCACGATCGGCCGTCACGGATCCGACCGGCACGGCCGTACCGTCGCCGATGCGCACCTTGATCGCCTTGCGCCCCTTGTCGTCGAGCGGCCCTGACATGGCGAGCGTGATCGATTGCCGTCCATCCAAGAACGCCCCGACGAACGAGCTCGATCGATCGATCGCCTTCGCCGAGGCATGGATCGCCACCTGCCCGGCCGCAAGCCAGATCTCCGTCCGGCCGCGCGGCTTGAGTTCGATGAATCGGTCCTGCTCGACATCCTTGCGCTCCCACTCGCCCTTGCGCACGATGAAGCCCAGCCGCTCGATGCCGTCATCGGCCTCGAAGCGCGCCACGGCACCGTCCTTGTCGGCGGCAAACGGCACGCTGCGCCCTGCACCGCCCTCATTCCAGACCCAGAGGTTCCAGCCCGCGTAGTCGCCGTCTGGGCGCCAGTAGTGGATCACCACGCTCCGGTCCGCCACGGCAACAGTCGGGGTCTCGGCGAAGCTCGGCCCCCAGGTCACGGGCCCAGCGATGACTGCGGTCATCAGGGTCACCAGCAGCGCCATCAGCGTGATCGTGTTCGGCATGGCACGGATCCTAGGTGCCATGCGCTCGAGGCCTGCCGCGTGGTCGATCGTGATTCATGCCACGCGCCACGGCGCACCGATGCACCGACATGCACGATGACGGCCTGCAGGCTCGATTCGACCATCTGGCCCGATGGCTGGACGAACTCCGTTCGATCAGTCTCCACTGGGCCACGCAACCGCTGCAGGTCGACACCAAGTCCGACGGATCCCCAGTCACCCAGGCCGATCGCGCGATCGAGTCGGCCCTTCGAGCGAGGATCCGGATGCACCATCCCCATGATGCGATCCTCGGCGAGGAACATGGGGACGAACCAGGCTCGAGCACCTGGCGCTGGATCATCGATCCCATCGACGGCACCGCCAGTTTCGTCCGCGGGATTCCACTCTGGGGAACGCTCGTTGGACTTGAGCATCGCACCGAACGCGGAGAGCCAGTCGTGGTCGCCGGCGTCGCTGACTACCCAGCACTTGGCGAACGGATCGAGGCCTCTTCGCATGATGCAGCGTGGTGGACACGAGCTGATGACCGACAGCGATGCCGGGTCGCCCCGCCGCGACCTCTGCATGCTGCGACGGTCTGCACGACCAGCACTGAGTACTTTCGCAGCTCCAACCGCTTGGACCTCTGGTGGCGGTTGGGGAGAGCCGCCGGCTCACTTCGCGGATGGAGCGACTGCTCCGCGCTGCTCCTGCTCTGCACAGGTCGCGTGGATGCTGTGGTCGAACCAGTCATGCACCCATGGGACATCGGCCCGTTCGCAGCCATCCTGCCCGCCTGCGGCGCGGTCTGGACGTCGTTGACAGGAGAATTGACCCACCTGGGGGGTTCCGTCGTTGCGGCGGCGTCGGACGAACTTCACTCGCAACTCTTGACTCTGGATGAACTTAGATCGACGTAAGGGTTATAAGACTCCACCGCCCCCGCAGGGTCCACTCCGCTGGTTCGACCGTGATTACAAAAAGATCGGGATTCATTCGCGGCGTGCTTGCCTCCCCCGATTGCCGGGTCATCCTTCCGACCGCTAGGGATTTCGAAAAGGGTCGCGCCGACGAACTCGGCTGAGTTCCCCTTTTCCTAAGAGAGTCCCTCCATGAAGAAGATTGCCCTCGTTGCTGGCCTCGCCGCCGCTGTCGCCGGAACTGCTTCGGCCGACGTCACCGTCACCTTCACGAACCAGACCTGGACTGGTTTCAACTTCACCGACCTGACCGCTGCCTATGGCGGCTTCTCGGGCACCCTCACCGGCGTCTCGGTCAACGCGACCCTGAATGCCTCGACCAGTTTCACCTACGCCGACGACCTCTGCGTGTACGTCGACGTGGCCCCCCTCTCGACCGGCGGCCTGCTCCAGGTCGGCGGCTTCTCGAACCTCAACGCGCTGCAGCGCGTGAGCTGGGCCAACGGCGGCTCGAGCGTTCCCGGCACGACCGTCATCGACAGCAAGTCGGTGAACGCGATCTCGTTCTCGGGCACCTCGGCTGACGCCACCATTTGGCTGGGCAACGGCTACGGCGCTTCGGGCACCTCGGGCACCTGGACCGGCTCGATCACGCTCATCGGCGTGGACGTGGTTCCCGCCCCCGGCGCGATCGCCCTCGTCGGCCTCGCCGGCCTCGCTGGCCGTCGTCGTCGCTGAGCACAGCATCTCCGGAGCCCTCGGGCTCTCCCGGAACTCGGCACCGAGCGTCCCTTTGGCGCTCGGTGCCTTTGTTTTTGCCCTGCCCCGTACCCATTTCGGCGGCTTGGCCGATTTCATCTTGCCTCGACCGAGGTGGTTGCAATACTTCGCGCGTCCGTCCACATCAGCACAGAGGAGCCTCGGACCATGCGCACCAGCTTGGCGATCATCCTGACCATGGCCGCGCCGGCCTTTGCTGACGAGATTGGCTACGAGGAACTGGTGGCTCGACTCGGTTCCGCCGTGCCGACCGGCGCGGGCGTTCCGATCGTGCAGGTCGAGGCCAACGAATCAGCGGGCCTCAGCTACCGCCCGAACCCCGCCGAGACTGACTTCGCCGGCAAGGCCTTCAATCTCTTCTCCGGCGCCTCCTCCAACAGTGGGCACGCCACGTTCGTTGGTCGCAACCTCTACGGTTCGCTAGGCATCGCCAAGGGCATCACGCAGATCAACTGCTTCGATGCCAACGGCTGGATCAACACCTACCTTCGCTTCGGGGCCGGCTCGTCGGGCTTGGCGCGATGCCTCGGCTGGTGCCGCTGGTCGGGGTTCCGTTGGACCA
>JASGCG010000055.1 GCA_030054235.1 Bacteroidia bacterium | reverse complement strand
CCATGGTTGGTCTCCTCACTTGGCCGAGAGCAGGTCGCGACCGAGGATGCCCTTGGTCGTGAGCACGGAGTGCGAGGTGCGCGAACCGTCGATCGAGAGGTTGCCGAAGTAGCCGTCTACGCCGAGCGGCGTGTCTCGGCTCCAGAGTCCATCAAGACCGCGCTTGACGAGCGAGGCGTCGTCGGCGATCGCGTCGGCATTGGGCAGCAGCCACACGTGGCCGTCGTAGAAGAGCGTGGCTGGTGTCGATGCGGCGCTTGCGTTGTAGTTTCGGGTGGTGGTCGTGCCGAAGCTGGTCGCCGGGCCCGATCCGCCTTGGCACCAGTTGTGCTCAAAGTTGAGCGACTTGAGTTCGGGATACGCCGCAGCAAACAGCGACTGGCGCTGCCAGGCATTGGGGTACGTGTTGGGGGTGCGGAAACCGCCCTCTGAAGCGGCGCGGAACACCCCTGGATCCCACATCGCCGACGACGCCACGGCGTAGCTGCTGCCGATGAGGGTTGGCGAAGTGAAGGTGAACTCGCCCGGGTAGTCGAAGAGTCCTCGCGCCTGCCGGTAGGTGTTGCGGTCGTTGGGCGCGAAGTACACCGGGTCGTAGTAGCGACCGTTCAGGTACTGGTGGAACGAGCGCACGGCCAGCATGCGCCACGCCCCGCTGTACCCCGTGGTGCCACCGAAGTCCATGGGTTGGTAGATCGCCCAGTTGCCGCAGTTGCCGGGATAGTTGGGTGGGCAGACACCGCCACTAAGCCAGTATCCCCACAGGCCACCGTTCAGGTCCTGCCCAAGGATGAGTTGCGGCGGGCACTCGAGCTGCAGGTACTGGTTGCAGTTCCCGTTGGTCAGGCCGAACTCGCTGCGGTGCGCGCACCACTGCAGCCCGTTGTTGTCGCTGGCGTAGAGCGCGTGCGCCGTGCCGAGCTGCATCAGGTTGGACAGCGACACCGCCGTGCCGCTGCCTGAGCGCATGCTGGCCGCGGCAGCGCCGAGCACGGCCACGAGCAGCGTAGAACTCGCCACGCCCACGGCAACATCAGCAATGGTCATGGCACGACGGATCCCGCGATGGGTGTTCTTGGTCATGGAGCCGGCTCCAAGTCAGGTTGTTGGGCACCCGGAACACATGGATGCGTGAAGCGAAGAGGTGGCCGGCCGCAAGCGACCGGTGCACAGGCAATATGACCCCGCCGCCGGATCGGGTCAAGAAGTAAGCGGGGGGATTCAACGGGCGGGGGCGGTGCTCGAGCACCAAGGCATTCGTGTGGTCAGCGCCGAGCCATGACCGGCAGGGGGCAGAGTTCGCCCCGCCCCTCAGTTCGCCATCGCCTTGCGCAGGGCGGCGAAGCCGTCCTTGATCACCTGGTCGCCGGCGGCGCGGATGATCGTGGTGCCGACCGCGCTCACCAAGCCGCTCATCTTCACGATCGTCGCGGTCCAGGCCATCTGCGTGCCGGTGCCTTCGGGCACGAGCTCCATCTTCGTCTCGACGCTGAACGCCGTGCCGATGCCGGTGGCATCCACGCGGATCGTCACGTGCTCGTCAGCGCGCTTCTCGACCAGCGTGAAGGTCATCTTCAGGGTGGTGCGGATGAAGCTGAACCCCGGCTTGACCTGGCAGAGCACGCTGTCGGGGCCGGTGCGCGTGGCGCTGACCATGCCGGGCACGACCTTGCTCAGCGCATCCAGGTCCGTGAGGAAGGCAAACGCCTTGGCAGGGGGGGCGTCCAGGTGTTCGGTGCCGCTGAAGGGCTCGTGCGTGGCCATGGGCGGAGTCTAGGCCGGGGTTCGCGCGATGGTCAGCCGCCCAACCACGCCACATCGCCGCTCGCCGCGCATCACTGAGCCGATTATGGCCGTTGGGTCGATGTTTCCCGCGACCATTGATTTCGTCACGACTCTTCGTAGCATGCGCCCCTTCGGGGTTGTCTTCATGCCACGGCGTTTAACGCGAATCCTTGACGCGACCTCGCGTCGTACCAAGCAATGGCTGATGGTGGGCTGGGATGCCGCCTCGGCGGCGCTCGCGCTCCTTGGCGCGGTGGCCCTGCGGCTGGGCACCTCCACCCCTTGGCAGTCCGTGCCGTGGTGGGAAGTGGTCGCCTTCGCGTGCCTGGTGCCTGTGGCGTTCCAGCTCCTTGGGCTCTATCGCGAGATCACGCGCTACGTCGGACCGCGCGTGGCGTTCACGATCGGGCAGGGCACGGTGATCGCGTGCATCGCCCTGGCGATGCTGGTCTTCGTCACGCCCGACCGCGGCGTCGGGTTCCCACGTACTGCGGTGCCCATCGCCGGGCTCATGGTGCTGCTCTCCAGTGGCGGCGTTCGCCTGCTCGTGCGGCACTTACTTCGCGCCACGGTGGTGGGCACGCGGCGCGTGGCGATCTACGGTGCCGGCGATGCCGGCGCCGGGCTCATGATCGCGATGGCGCAGGATTCGGCCACGCAGGTGGTCGCCTTTTTCGATGACAGCGTGAGCCGTTCGGGTGGAGCGATCCGCGGCGTACCGATCTTCGGCACCGATCGCCTGACGGAGCGGCTGGTGGCGCTGAAGATCGAGGCGTTCCTGGTCGCGCTTTCGCCCGGCGCTCGCCGCAAGCAGCACGCGATCCTGGAGCAGGTCAACCTCATGGGCGTACCGGTTCTCGTGGTGCCCACGCTGGCCGAGATCCATGGCGGCCAGGTCCGTGTGGACCAGCTGCGCCCCGTGGCGCTCGAGGATCTCCTTGGTCGCGAGCCTGTCACGCCTGATCGCGCACTGCTGGGGGCTGATGTCACTGGCAAGGTCGTCATGGTCACTGGCGGCGGCGGTTCGATCGGCAGTGAACTCTGCCGGCAGATCGCCGCGCTCGGGCCCACGTCCCTGATCATCGTGGATCACGGCGAGTTCAACCTGTTCCAGGTCGACAGCGAGCTCAGTCGCCAGCTCTCGCAGGGCGCGCCGGGCTCAAGCCGCGTGGCGCTGCACCGGCATCTGGCCAGCGTGACCGATGCGGTGCGCATGGACCAGCTCATCGCGCAGCACCACCCCGACACGATCTACCACGCGGCTGCGTACAAGCACGTGCCGATCGTCGAAGACAACGAAGCCGAGGGCGCCGAGGTGAACGTGCTCGGCACGCTGCGCGTCGCCGAGGCGGCGATCCGCCACGGAGTGTCCAAGGTCGTGCTGGTGAGCACCGACAAGGCCGTGCGCCCCACAAGCGTGATGGGTGCCACCAAGCGCCTGGGCGAGCTCGTGCTGCAGGCCCTGCAGGCGGAGCTGGATGCAGCGGGGGGTGAGCGCGGTGCGAACGGCCCAGTGAACAGCGAGTTGCTTGGGCAGCGCGCAGGGCGCCGCACGGTGTTCACGATGGGGCGCTTTGGCAACGTGCGGGGCTCAAGCGGCAGCGTGGTGCCGATCTTCCGCGAGCAGATCGCGCGCGGCGGGCCGGTCACGGTCACCCACCCTGAGGTCACGCGCTACTTCATGACGATCCCCGAGGCCGTGCAGCTCATCCTGCAGGCGGGGGCCATGGCCCGCGGCGGCGAGGTCTTCGTGCTCGACATGGGCGAGCCGGTGAAGATCGCCGACATGGCGCGCAACATGATCCGCCTGGCTGGGCGCAGCGTGCGCGATGCCGAGCGCCCCACCGGCGAGATCCAGATCCAGTTCACGGGTCTGCGCCCCGGCGAGAAGCTCTACGAGGAGCTCATCATCGGTGGCGATGTCGACCGCACCGCGCACCCGGCGATCATGACCGCGCGCGAGGGCTTTGTGCCTTGGGCTGAGTTCGAGGAGACCCTGCAGCGGCTCGAGGCAGCGGTGAGCCAGCGCGATGGCAAGGCTGTGCGCGCGATCGTGGAGCGTTTGGCTTCGCCCGCGCTCAGGCTGACGGGCGCTTCCACAGCCGACCAGCATCGCCCTTGATGCTCGTGAGCAGGCTTCGAAACTCTTGGGTATCGGGATCGTCCGCGGGCATGCGGCCGAGCCAGTCGCGCAGCAGCACGACCCCGCAACCGAGCATGATCCCCAAGAACCCACCGATCATGACCATGCGCGAGCGCGCGGGGCTGGCGCGCTGCAACGGGGGCTCGGGGGGCTGAATGACCTCGATCGAGGGGCGCGTCTCCTGCTCCTCGATCTTGGCCAGTTCGACTTGCTTGGTCAGGGTGACCACGACTTCCTCCTGCACCCGTACTGAGCGCTCGAGCCGGTCGCGTTCTGCCGTCAGCGACGGGGTCACGATCTTGCGGTTCCGGGCAGTGAACTCGGCGAACGAGTCCGTCAGGTCCTGGAGCTCCTTGTTGGCCTTCTCCAGCTGGGCCTTCATGAAATCCAAGTTCTGCTTCGCCTTGTTGCCGCGCGACTTGGCATTGTGCTCATTGATGCAGGTCAGGATCTTTGATGCGATGGCGGCCGCCAGGTCGGGCCGGTCAGCCCGTACATCCACCGTGAGCAGTCGTGGAGTGGCTGCGACGGCTTTCGGCACCGAGATCGTCATGGCATCGCCGAGCGCCTTGTTGGCCCGTTGGCGCCTCTCCCAGTCCGAAGCGCCCTCGACCTCCCAATAGGTCAGCAAGTCCTGGTCGGTGCCGTCGATCAGGAACGTGGAGGTCACCACCATCTCCAGGAAGCTCGAACTCTTCAGCAGATCGACGTAATAGTCGCTTGATGCGCTGCCATCGTCAGGCAGCGACGCTGCGCCACCGCTGGTCGCCGCGGCCATGCGCGTGGCCATGCCGGTCGACTTCGAGGGCAGGAACCGGGTGGTCGAGACGTAGACCGATGGCTGCAGCAGCGCGTAGACCACGCTCACGGCGACCGTGGCTGCCGCCACGCCAACCACGGTCCATCGGCCGCGCAACAGTGTGTTCACGATCGCCAAGGGGCGGATCGCGGACTCATCAGTCAGGGTGTCTTGGGCCTCGCTGGTTTCGGGGCGGCTCACTTCGCCTCCTGCAGGCTTGGGCGAGCGGTGACCACGATGATCGCCCCCGACGGGATCGTTGGGTTGAACTCGCGATCACCCTCCTTGGCCAGCAATTGACCATCGGGCATCAGGACCACCACGCGGTCCACATCCGCGATGGGCGTGTAGCCGCCGCACAGCCCAAGGTAGTAGCCAAGCGTGGCATCCTCCACGAACTGCACCAAGGCAGGACGCTGGACCGCCCCCTTGATCTCCACGACCTGCAGGCGCTCGGTCTCGCGCTGGAGCGGTACACGAACCGTGCTGCCAGCCAGCAGCACCGGATCCTGCCCCTTCGCGATGAGCGTGGTGGAATTGTTGGGAGCGGTCACCGCGATGCGGTCGCGATCAGCCTTGGCCAGCATGCCCCCGCACAGGTCCAAGTATGCAGAGAGCTTGATCCCTTGGCGGTGCTGCAGCACCATGGGCCGCGCGACGCCGCCGGTGATCGTCACCATGCCGGAGCTGACCGGAATGAAGACTTGGTCACCATCCTGCAGGATGAGGTCCTCAGGGCTGCCCGGCTTGCGAAGGGCTGCCGCCAGGTCGATGGTCACCTCGCTCCGGGCCATCGAGCCATCCTCCGCCAGAGCGATCGTGGACGATCGCCGCACAAGCGAGGCGCCCTCCGGATAGGCCTCGGGCCGAAGTCCCCCCGCCAACTGCACCAACTCGCTCACGCGCAGGTCCCGTTTGGGCATGGGGTAGGCGCCGGGACGCAGGACCTGGCCGCTCACGGTGGCGATTGGGGTCGGTTCCCATCCCTCCAGATGTCGAATGGTGACTTGGTCATAGGGGAGCAGGGCGTGCTTCGCCCCTGCGCTTCGGGCGAAATCGCGTGCCAGGGCCACCACGGTCACCTTGGTGGCTTCGGTTGGCGCATCGATGGCTGGGTTGCGCAGGGATCGGGCGATCACCGCCTCGACCCGTGTGGCATCAGGCGACAGGCCACCGGCAAGCACGACCAGGTCTTCCAACGTCAGCGACTCGGCGAATGCAAACCTGCCGGGTTTCTTGACCAGGCCCTGGATCTCCACGAACTGCCGCGAGCCCAACTCTTCGGTGGAATACACACGGATCACGTCTCCATCCTCCAAGGGCAGGTCGGCACCCGAAGAGTCCTTGAGGACCGCCCCAAGATCAAAGGCGATCAGCTGGGTGCCAGTGCTGCCAGGGACCTTTCGAAGCACATGCCCCATGTCCAGATAGGCGAGCTTGGCGAAGTCGGGATCCTGGAACCCGCCGCGCATGAAGATCACATCCTGCAGCGTCATCCCTTGGGCCAGGGGAACCGTGCCTGGCTCCTTGACCATGCCATCCAGCCGAATGGACTTGTCCTTGCCGGCCAGCCCCCAGGTCGACTGGATCACCACCTCGTCCATCTCTCGCAGGGGCAGGTTGAGTTCGGGGTGATCGGCAAAGCTGAACGAGCCGTCGGGCTGCTTGGTGTAGAGCCCGTCGAGCGGGAAGGAGATCAGCCGCTTGGTGAAGTCGTCATCGGTCCGGATCAGGTCGGCACGCTTCAGGAACGCGTGTTCCCGCAGTCCCTTGGCCTTGGAGATGGCATCGGAGAGCCGCATGCCCGTGGTCCATTCGTACGTACCGGGGCGCAGCACGCCCTCACCGGTCACGGTGACCATGTTCTTGCGGACCTGCACGTTCTCTCCCACGGTCACCAGGTCACGATCCATCAGGTCCATGTCCGCATCGGGAGCTTGGAACAGCGCCACCAGGTCAAGGTCCATGTAGGTCTCGCCGGTATTCACCTGCGTTCGGCGAAGCTGGACCTGCTGCAAGTAGGCATCGGGCAGGAAGCCACCCGCCAGTTCGACCAGCTCCTTCAGGCCATCCTTGGGCAGGAGTTCATAGGTCATCGGCCGCCGGACCTGCCCCTTGATCGTGGCCGCGCGCTGTTTCAGGGGCACGATGATGTAGTCACCCGGCTGCAGGCGGATCGCCTTGGGATCAAGGTCCCCGCGCAGGAAGAACCCATACAGGTCAACGCTGTCGATCCTGCCGTCGGTTCGCTTGATGCGCACGTCGCGCAGCGACCCCGTGGGGCGCACCCCGCCTGCATTGTTGAGCAGGTTGATCACGTTGGCCACGGCGGCACTCACCGAATACGCGCCCTGGCGGTTGACCTCGCCGACCACGTGCACCAAGAGGGGTCGGATCTTGCCGAGCCGAATGTCCACGAAGGCCGTGCTCTTGGATTCGTCGCTGGCGTTGATGTAGCCGCCTCGGATCTGGGAGAGCGCGCGCAGCAACAGCGGCCGCACCTCGCGCAGCCGAACGCCGTTGGCCTGGATGCGGCCACCGTTGTCGGGCAGTTCGATGAAACCCTGTTCGCCGACGACCAGGTTCATGGTCTCGTTCAGGTCCCCCCAGATCGTGACCACGATCTCATCGCGGGGGCTGAGCAGGTAGTCATCGTCGATCGGGCCATCGACCACGGCCACACCGTTACCGCCGAAGTAGTCGTATCCAAAGTCGGTTCCGCGATCGCCCGCAGTTGGCGTGGACGTGGGCACGCCCGCGGACGCGGTCAGCCCAGCCGGGCTGGTCACCGGCGCCGACGCGCCTGGGGCATCTGCTGCGGCCGCGGGCGCGGCAGAGCCACCGGTCGGCGTGGCGCTCGGTGCTGCGGCGGGCGCCGCAGCACTGGATGGCTCCTGCGGCAGCCGGGGCGCAGCTGGGGCTTGCTGAATGGCGGCAAGGGTGGCAACGATGGCGGTGAGCAGAATGGACATGCGCATGGCCTAGAGCCTCCGGAAGTCAACCAGTCTAGTGGGTCGGCGCGGAGTTGAGTGGTCGTTCTGCGTACTGGCCTGGTGCGTTCGCAGAGCCCTTTCGTCGCCCTCAGTGCGCCACGCCATCGCGCCGCACCACACGCCACGCGGTGAGCCACAGGATCTGCAGGTCAAACCAGAACGACTGGCGGCGAAGGTACTCCTCGTCGAGCTCGACCTTGCGCCATTCAGGAATGTCGTCGCGGCCGTTGATCTGTGCCCAGCCCGTGATGCCCGGGCGGAGTGCATCGATCCCTCGGGCCTTGCGGGCCGCGATCAGTTCGTGCTGGTTGAAGAGAGCGGGGCGGGGGCCGACCAGGCTCATGTCCCCCTTGATGACCGACCACAGTTGCGGCAGCTCGTCCAGCGAGAGCTTGCGCAGCGCCCCGCCGACCGGCGTCAGCCGGCTGGCGGGGTCGGCCAG
>JASGCG010000054.1 GCA_030054235.1 Bacteroidia bacterium | reverse complement strand
CCTGCGCGAAACGCGAGCACGCGAGATGGAAGCCCAGTGCCTGCAACACTTCAGCGCTGCCACGACCTGTTCGGCTTCGGTTGCCGTGCTTGGCTGAGTGCACACCGCAGGCCGCGGCCACCAGCGCAGCGCCGGTACTGGCGTTGAAGGACTTGGGCGTGCCGCCGGTGCCGGCCGTGTCGAGGATCGATTCGGGTGGCAGCCCGCTCTGCACCGTGCTCGAGACGGCGCGCATGGCCAGGGCTGCACCCACGATCTCATCGACCGATGGCGTTCGCGCGGCAAGCAGCAGCAGCAGTTCGGCGATCTCGACATCAGGGCAGCTGCCCTGCATGATGAGCGTGAAGGCTGCGTGTGCCTGGTCCTGGCTCAGGTCGCGGCCGGCGCGCAGGCGGTCGATGGGCTCGCGTAGCACAGTGGGTGCGCACGGCCCGAAGGGGTTGTCGTGGATGGGTGGCATGGCGGTCGCAGCGATCCTAACGATCGTGTCGGCACGGACTCCCAAACCCGCGAAAAATTCGGTGGGGTCGATGTCAACATCAACCCACCAGGATTGCACGGCGGCATCGCTCGGGGTCACCGCTCCCTGCACCCATCCGGATCCTGCGCGATACTGCCGCGAGACCGCATGCCGACCCTCGCTGCCATCCTCCACACACTCGACCCGTTCATCGTGCAGTTCACGGCGACCTTTGGGTTGCGCTGGTACGGGCTGCTCTATGCGGGCGGGTTGCTCAGCGCATGGATGATCATGCGCGCGGTCGTGCGACGAGGCCGGGCTGGACTGACGCCGAAGCAGGTCGATGACTTCATCACCGAGGTCGTGCTTGGCGTGGTGATCGGTGCCCGACTCGGGCACGCCCTCATCTACGACCGCGTCCTCTTCACGACCTTCACGCCATCGTTCCCCTTCTGGGAACTGCTGGCGGTGCACAAGGGCGGGCTCTCCAGCCACGGCGGCATGGCAGGCCTGCTGGTCGTCTGCTGGCGCTTCAGTGCGCGCAGTGGCGCACCCTTCCGCACCTTGCTCGACCTGTGCTGCATCAGCGCGCCGCCCGGGCTCTGCATGGGGCGCCTAGCGAACTGGATCAACGGCGAACTGTGGGGCCGACCGCTTCCTGCCGATCTGCAGGCCACCGCTCCATGGTGGAGCGTGAAGTACCCACGCGAGGTGCTGGAGTCCAGTTTCGATCCTGCTCGCCTTGAACCACTGCGCCCGCTCGTGCATGCAGGCGACGATCTGCAGCAGGCCGTGGTCGCCGCGGCCTACGCCGGCGATGCCAAGGTGCAGGCAGCACTCGAACCGCTTCTGACTGCCTACTGGCCATCGAATTTCTTCCAGGCATTCACGGATGGACCGGTGCTCGCACTCATCGTGTGGAGTGTGTGGCTGCGCAAGCCGGCACCCGGCATCACGGCCGCGTGGTTCCTGATCGGCTATGGCGTGCTGCGCTTTGCGACCGAGCAGTTCCGCGAGCCTGATGCGGGCGTGAACCGATTCGCCGGGCTCACGAGCCCGATGCTCATCTCAGTCGGGATGGTCGGCGCCGGAGCGGTGCTGGCGTGGGCGTGGCGGCGGCAGTCGCGAGCTGCCTGAGCGGACCCCTTCACCCGTCAATCACGAGCCGGCGGTCGGCGCGGCGGTCGATGGTGCTTCATCCTTTGGCGTTGATGGCACCGCCCCCACCTTGCGCACCGGCAGCTGGACTTCGCTCCACTTGTTGGCGTTGCGGACCTGCGGGCCGTTGTAGCTGAACGCGCGCACATCGCCGGCACGTTCCCATTCAGGATGGGCCTTCAGCCACGACTCGAGGATCGGCAAGCCCTCGTTCACGCGGCCGATGCCATACGGCCCCTTCAAGCCAACGGAGAGCACCGTGACCTGATCGTTGTCGCGCACCTTCACGCGACCCGCATCACCAGTCGGCCCCTGCTCGCGCTGGCGATAGAGGAAGCTCATCGTCCATTCACCCTTGGACTCATCGAGCTGGTATGGGTTGCCCTCGCTCTCCATGCCGCGGTAGTCCATCTCGACCGGGCTGGTCATGGCGATGTCACGATCCTTGATGTGGTTGAAGAGGGGAAAGAACGCGAAGTTCATGCCCACCATCGTGCTGCCCTTCGCCGTGATCTCGGCGCGGCGCACCACTGGATAGGTCTTCAGGTCGATCGAGCCTGGCGGAGTCGGCGCGGGGTAGCCCACAGGCAACGGGGCTTCGATCAGGCATCGACCCGATCGCCATGTTTCGCCATCAAGGTTGGACTCGACCTTCAGGTCACCACCAACGCGGACCGTGGTCCCGACCTTTGGGGCTTCCGTCGGCGCGGGCACATCCTTCGCAGCCCAGGCCTGTTCTGCAGCGGCTTGCGTTGCATCCTTGGTCGCGGCGTCGTCACCAAGGGCAGCGGGCGATGGTGTGGTGCGCGATCCATCGGTCGCACAAGCCATGGCACACAGTCCCGTGGAGACGATGGAGAGGACGATCTGGACGGCTCGGTTCATGCCCACGCGTTCGTTCGCTGCGGCCGCCCGATTCACCCCGTGCCGTCATAATGCCCCGATGCAGCCAGCCCAGTCGATCGATTGGTCCTATGCCCCGGCCCCCGAGACCTTCCCGGTCGAGATCCAACAGGAGCACGGGCTCTTTATCGGCGGCAAGTTCGTCGATCCTCGCTCGCGCAAGCACTTCGACACGATCGATCCAGCCACCGAGAAGAAGCTCTCTCGCGTCGCCGAGGCCGGCAAGGCTGACGTCGAGGTGGCGGTCAAGGCCGCGCAGAAGGCCTTCAAGGGCTGGAGCCGGATGCGGCCCGCCGAGCGGGCGGGCTACCTCTTTCGGATCGCGCGACGCATCCAGGAGCGTGCGCGCGAGCTCGCGGTGCTCGAGTCGATGGACAATGGCAAGCCGATCAAGGAGACGCGCGATGTTGATGTGCCACTGGTGGCGCAGCACTTCTTCCACCACGCCGGGTGGTGCGACAAGCTCGCACACGCCGTGCCCGGCGTCGAGCCGCGGCCGATCGGCGTCTGCGCGCAGGTGATCCCCTGGAACTTCCCCCTGCTCATGGCGGCGTGGAAGATCGCGCCCGCGCTCGCCTGCGGCAACACGGTCGTGCTCAAGCCCGCCGAGACCACGCCACTCACGGCGCTGCGCCTGGCTGAGATCCTGCAGGAAGTCGATCTGCCACCGGGCGTCGTGAACATCGTGACGGGCGCGGGCGAGACCGGGCGCATGCTGGTCGAGCACCCCAACGTCCAAAAGGTCGCCTTCACCGGCAGCACGGACGTCGGCAAGCGCATCGCGCGGGCCTGCGCGGGCACCGACAAGCGACTCACGCTCGAACTCGGCGGCAAGAGCCCCAACATCATCTTTGCCGACGCGCCGATGGACCAGGCGATCGAAGGGATCGTCAACGGCATCTGGTTCAACCAGGGCCAGGTCTGCTGCGCAGGCAGTCGGCTGCTGGTCGAGGAGAGCGTGGTCGACGAGGTGATCGGCCGGCTGACCCATCGCATGCGCAGCCTGCGCGTGGGCAACCCGCTCGACAAGAACACCGACGTCGGCGCGATCAACAGCCGACAGCAGCTCGAGCGCGTGAACAGCTTCATCGAGTGCGGCGTGCAGGAGGGCGCCGACCGCATCGTCTGCTTCGATGGTGCGCTCCCCGACACGGGCTACTGGGTCGCGCCCACGCTCTTCCGTGGCGTGCAGCCTGCCCACACGATCGCGCGCGAGGAGATCTTCGGTCCGGTGCTCACGGTGCTCACGTTCCGCACGCCTGACGAGGCGATCGCGCGCGCCAACGACACCAACTATGGACTGAGTGCGGGCGTGTGGACGAGCCGTGCGAGCAAGGCCTACGAGGTCGCCGCGGGCGTGAAGGCCGGCGTCGTCTGGCTCAACACGTTCAACCAGTTCGATGCGACGAGCCCCTTCGGCGGGTTCAAGGAGTCGGGCTTCGGCCGCGAAGGCGGTCGTGCCGGCTTGGCCGCGTACCTCGCCTGAAAGGAACCACCCATGGCTACCGTGACCAAGACCTGGAAGCTCTTCATCGGCGGTGCGTTCCCGCGCACCGAGAGCGGGCGCACCATCAAGGCCGTTGCCGGCGGCACGGTGCACCACCTGTGCAAGGCCAGCCGCAAAGACCTGCGCGATGCGGTCGAGGCCGCTCGTGCAGCGCAGACCAAGTGGGCATCGTCGACCGCGTACCTGCGCGGGCAGATCCTCTACCGGCTTGCGGAAATGCTCGAAGCGCGTCGCAGCGAGTTCGTCGAGGCGATCCGCGCGACGAGCCGCGTCACGCCGCGCAAGGCCAAGGCCGAGGTCGAGGCCTCGATCGAGCATGTGGTGAGCTTCGCCGGCTGGACCGACAAGATCGCGATCGTGCTCGGGTCGCAGAATCCCGTGGCGGGCCCGTTCTACACCTTCACCGGCATCGAAGCGACCGGCGTGGTCGGCGTGCTCGCGCCTGATGAGTCACCGCTGCTCGGTGCGCTCGCGCTGGCGTGCCCGGCATTGGCCGCGGGCAATGCGGTCGTGCTGGCTGCGAGCGAGCGGCATCCGATTCCAGCGCTCGTGCTGAGCGAGGCCCTGGCCACGAGCGACGTACCTGGTGGCGTCTGCAACATCCTGACGGGCGAGCATGCGGAGCTCGTCCCGGCGATGGCGACGCACCGCGACATCGATGCGATCGTTGCCGCTGCACGGGGCAAGCACGCTGCGGCGCTCAAGGCTGGCGCCGCCGAGAACATGAAGCGCGTGACGATCGTGGATCCCGCGAGCGACTTCACCGAGCCGCGCTGGCGCTCGCCGGTCGCCTTCCGCGGGGTGACCGAAGCCAAGACGATCTGGATGCCCTCGATGGCGTAAGGCTCACTCGCCCGGCTTGGCAGCCGCGGCGGGATCGACGGGCGGGGTCGCGGGCGGCGCGGCGGCTTCGGGTTTGCCGGTCCGTCCTGGCCGACCAGCACCAGTGGCACCATCGGTACCTGCACGCGCCTCGCGGCTGTCGGCCGCGGGCGGGTTGACCGACTCCGGCGAGAGCTGGCTCGTGATCTCGTCGGCCCGCGGCTCGCGCAGCAGGACGACATCACCCGCTGCCAGGCCATCCACGATCTCGGCATCGACCTCGCTCGTTCGGCCCACCCGCACGAGCTTCTGTGCGAAGCCGCCACCATCGGGCACGTACACAAAGCTCGCGCGACCCTTGCGGAATACTGCCTGCACCGGCACGCTGAGCGCCTCGCGCACCTCATCAAGCAGGATCTGCGCCTTGCAGCGCATGCTCGGCTTGAGCGCCAGGTCATCGCGCTGCTCGAGCGCCACGCGCACCGTGTAGTCGCGGCGGTTCGGATCGCGCCAGCCGCCGCTCTCGGCGAGCACGCTCACCCCGAGCACATCCCCCGAGATCGGCACGCCTGGCGACGCATCGCTGAAGACCGTCACGCGCTGGCCGGGCTTGATGCGGCCAGAGAGTGCCTCGCTCACCTTGAGGTTGGCGACCATCGCGCTCGTGTCGGGCAGGATCATCACGAGTTCGTTGGGCTTGAGCTCGGTGCCGGCCTGCGGAGGCGGCGTCTCGCTGCCGCGGCCCCAGCCGCCTGATTCGAGGCTGCTCGCATAGACCACGAGCCCATCGCTCGGTGCGTTCACGGTGCAGTAGGCGATCTGCTGCTTGGTCTGGTCGAGCCGTTCCTGCGCGGTCTGCTGCTTGAAGCGCGCGCTGTCGAGCTCGGTGCGTGCCTTGACCAGTTCTGCGTCCTTCTTCTGCTCGGTGCGGCCGCGCTCGGCGCGGGCCTGGTCGAGATCGCTCTTCTTCTTCGCTTCGTCCTGCGGGTACTGGAACTCGTCGTAGACCTTGATGTCGATGTCAGCCTGCTTGACCTTGGCGTTCGCCTGGATCAGCGCGACGCGGTCCTTCTCGTAGTCGTCGCGGCTGATGAAGCCCTTCTCGACGAGGCTCTTGGCTTCGTCGAAGCGCTTGGCCAGGCGCTCGGCATCGATGCGATTGGTCTCGAGCGCGGTGGCCAGCTCCTGGCGCTTCTTGACCACGTCACCGTTGAGCCAGCCTTGGAAGCCAAGGTCGGCCATGCGCACCGCCACATCGGCCTTCTCGAGCTCGCTCTGCTTTTCCTGTTCCTTGATCGACAGGTTCTGCTCGGCGGCGATCACTTCGCCCTGTGCCGTCTTGAGCTTGTCCTCGGCATCCTTGAGCTTGGTGATCAGCTCTTCCTCGGCGAGCTTGATCAGCAGGTCACCCGCGGCCACGCGCTTGCCCTCGGGCACGATCTCCGTGATGATCGCGCGGCCTTCGAGCTTGTTGCGCACCTCGATCTTGCGCAGGGCAGCAAGCTCCCCGCTGACCGGCAGCACGACGTCGAAGTTCCCTTGCCGCGCGGCGGCACGGTCGCCACCAGGCGTTCGCGCTGCCGGCGACGACCACTCCGACGAACCAGAGTCATCACCGCGACGACCCACGAGGAGCACGCCCGTGATCGCCACGGCGGCCACGCCGAGGATCACGAAGCTCGCGAGGCGGATGCGCTGCCACGGCGTGGAGGTTGGGGTTTCGTCGAGGGACATCGTCGGTGCAGGGTAGGTCGGCGATCGGAAGGTTGGTTCAGGAATTCGCAGGAGCGGGAGCAGGTGCCGTGGACGGAGGCTGCACCATCGGCGATGGCGGCGCGGGCAGCGCGTTCACGGGATTGGGCATGAGCTCCGCCGTGCGCAGATAACGGACATCGAGGCCCTTCGGCGGCATCAGGCCGCCCTCCTGCGACACACGCAGCTGGCCGGTCGAGTTCAGGTAGTTCAGGATCGCGACCTGGAGTTCGCGGCGGGCGCGGTCGCGGTCATTCAGCGCACGCACGAGGGCGTCCACCGTCTCGGTGCGGTCACGCGGCGTGGCACGGTCAGGGGCGGCGTCGATCGAATCCTGCCGCTGCTGCGCGATGCCGATGTTGCGCTCCTGCAGCTGCAGCGAGAAGAGGCTGCGCTCGATGGCACGGGTGGCCTGCCGCACCTGCACGCTCACCGTGTCGCGCGTGTTGAAGAAGGTGCGCTGAACCTGCTCCTGCCGCAGTTGGGCTTGGCGAAGCGCGATGCGCTCATCGACGCGGTCAAGCGGCACCTCGATGTTGATGCCGACGGTGTAGTCATCGAACGAACCGTCGAGCTGCACGCCGTTGAAGAAGTCGGGATCCTGCAGGAAGTCGATGCGCGCGGCCAGATCGACCGCTGGCAGCAGGCCGTTGCGTGCGAGCTCGACCAGCCGCTTCACGTCATCGACCTGGTCGCGGCTGTTCTGCAGGTCCAGCCGCAGGTCGAGCGCCATCTGCACCGCCACCTCGCCGTCGATCACGGGCGGCTGCATGTCGAGCAGCTCCGTCTCGACCTCGAGCAGCTGGTCGGGCGGCAGGCCGATGCGCACCTTGTAGCGATCGACCGCGAGTTTGAAGGCTTCCTCCTGCGTGGCCAGGCGATCGACCGCGAAGAGCGCGTTCTGCTTGGCCAAGTCAGCCTGGAAGGGCACCTGGCGGCCGCTGGCCACGAGCGCATCCTCGCGGTCCACGATCGCCTTGAAGCGCAGGATGCTCTGCTTGGCGTTGTTGATCTGCAGGCGCTGCACGACCAGGCCCATGTACTCGTCGACCAGGCTCACGAAGAACCGGCGGCGGAAGTCCTCGAACGCGCGCGCCGCATAGATCGTGTTGCGTTGGGCCTGGATGAGCGGCTCCTGCGCCACCAGCCCGGCGCCCTTGAGGAGCGGCACATCGAGCGCGAAGAACGCCTCGACGCTGTCCTGGCCGGCGATCGTCGCATCGCTCAGATTGTCGGCGACCTGCGCGAGGATGTTCGCGCTCACCTGACCGCCGTAGGGCAGCTTCTGCGTGACCTCGAACTCGTTGACGAGCTCGAGCGCCAGGGCGTTGGTACTGCCGCCTGACGGATTCAGGATGTCATCGCCGGAGATGTCGACTGACTGGAACTGCGGCGAGATCGTGTCGAAGACGCGGGGCGTCCATTCGTTGGTCTCCAGGAGCAGCGAGAGGCAGGCGAGCAGGTACTGCTCCTCGGCGTTGCGGTACTCAATGCTGGCCGTGAAGGCCTGCTTGATCGCACCCGCGAGGTCGAGCTTGACCAGCGTGGTGCCGGCGGCCGGCGTGGCGGCATCGGCGATCACCTTCTTGGGGTCAAACGGCGGCCGCTC
>JASGCG010000053.1 GCA_030054235.1 Bacteroidia bacterium | reverse complement strand
CACCAGCGGCAACACCTTCTACGCGGGCACCCTTGCGGCCAACCCCGCTGTCATGCCGATCGTGTCAATCACCAAGGGCTGGGCGGTGCAACCCACCAGTTCGCTGATCATCCGTCCGGTGACCAGCATCGACCCCCGCGCCGCCGGTGCGGCCGTTACCAGCGTCGGCACCGCGCCGAACGACGGCTTCTTCGAGCAGGCCCAGTTCCGCGGCGCGTTCAGCTCCACCGGCAACTGGCTCTGCGGCTGGACCGCTGCTGATGCCTTCGGCATCAACATCGCTCCTCCGGGTGGCTGCGTGATCGCCGCTCCGTGCCCCGCCGACCTCAACGGCGACGGTTTGGTCGGTGGCGCTGACCTTGGGGCTCTCCTGGCTGCCTGGGGCACCGCCGACGGCGACATCAACGACTCGGGCGACACCGATGGTGCCGACCTGGGCGTCATGCTCGCCGCTTGGGGCAGCTGCCCCCAGTGAGCTGGCTGGACAGAACTTGCGCTTCCTTAACACGGCCTGAACGATGTTGACGGCCTCTTAACGCGCGAGTCATAACGTCCGCAATCGGGCGTCTGGTGGTTGAGTCCGACTCTCCACCAGACGCCCGTTCTCTTTCAAGCGCACACCATGTCACGGACGAAGTTCTCCAATCGCTCGATCTGCGCGCTCGCCTCCATGGCGTGCGTGCTGGGTGCCTGCAGCAAGCCCGCAACGCCGACCGAGTCGCCTGACGGGCCCAAGCCAAGCTCCGCGGCAGAGACCACACCGAGCCCCACAGCCGCAGCAACACCGACATCGGCGCCTGAGGCGAAGGCCGATGCGCCCAGCGCCGCGCCAGGAACCACCGACCGCTCGTGGATCCTCGAGCAGGCGATGGCCGTGGCCAGCGCAATCCCGACCAAGATCCACGACCGCGAGCGCGCACAGTGCCAGGAGTGGGTGGCCCTGGCCTATCTCGACGCTGGCGATCCGATCGCCGCGGCCCGCTGCGCAGAATCGATCGAAGGCTGGCGCCGCGGCGAGTGCGAGGGCCTGATCGGCGTGCAGTACGCGCTGAAGGGCGACCGCGAGCTCGCGCTCAAGTACGCACGCCTGGCGATGGAGCGGGCCATCGGCGAGCAGGACTGGCGTCGCGAGCGCATCCAGATCGAGGCCGCCAAGATCCATGCGATCCTGGGCAACGCGATCATGGCGCGGGACCTCTCGGCCGGGGCATCGCAGGCCGAAACCGGCAAGGTCGATGGCGCGGTGATCCCCGTGCTCACCCCAGAGCAGTTCGAGGCCCAGGCCAAGGTGCTCGACGAGGTCATCAAGGGCGGGACCTTCGATGGCATGCGCAACGCGCTCGATGCCTACCTCCCCCTGCTGCGTCGCATGACCTCCAATCGCGAGCAGGCCCTGGCGGCCGCCGCCACCATCGATGCCGCGCTGCCGGCGATGCCGATGGACCTGCAGATCATCTACGGCACCCGTTTGGCGAGCGCGCTGCATGCGCTGGGCGAGACCGGTCGCGCCAAAGAGCGGCTCGACCTGGCCGCCAAGCAGGTCGCCGAAACCGTGTTCCTTCCCGAAGACCTGACCTCGATGCAGGTCGAGGTTGCCAAGGCCCGCGCTGGCTTGGGTGACGCGGATGGCGCGCGCGCTGCGCTCGACGCCGCGCTGGCCAGTTACGAGAGCCGCAAGAAGGAGATCGTCGATGTCTTCCGGGCTCGTTCGCCGCGCGCCCTCGCCGAGGGCTACATGGCCATCGGTGATCAGGCGAAGGCCGAAACCTGCTGGCTCGAGGCCCTCGCCGCCGGCACGATCAACCCCAACTCGCGGCCGCGCGCTGAAGACCTGAGCGCCACGCTCGTCGCCATGGCGCGCAGCGGCGCAACGATCACCCCTGCGCTCCGCGAGCGCATCGCCATGTGCAGGAAGTCGCTCGGCGAACCATGGTGACGCTCGGCCGAACCCTTCCTCTTGCTGCCATCGTCGCCAGTGTCGCGGCGATGCCGGCGGCCGCACAGGTGGGCTCGATTCGTGGCATCGTGTACGACCGCGACTTCGATGCGCCGCTCGGTGCGGCCACCATCGACGTCGTCGGCCTGCGCAAGCGCGTCGTCGGCAACGACAACGGAAACTTCCTGATCCCCGACGTTCCGGCCGGCACCTATACGCTCGTCTTCTCGAAGGATGGCTACGCGCGGCAGGTCCGCGGCGATGTCATCGTGCGCGAGGGCCAGCTCACGGACGTCACCATCCGTCTCGCCGGCGAGTTCGAGGAGATGGAGGAGTTCGTCGTCGAGGAACTCGACCTTGCCGGCTCCGAAGGACAGCTCCTCGAGCTTCGCCTGCAGTCGCCGCAGCTGCTCGAAACCGTGGGCGTGGACATCATCAATCGCTCGGGGGCGAGTGATGCCGCGGCCGCACTGCTGCTGGTGCCCGGCGCCACGATTCAGGATGGCAAGTACGCCGTCGTCCGCGGCCTGCCAGAGCGCTACGTGAGCGCGCAGCTCGATGGCGTACGCTTGCCGACGGCCGACGACGAAAAGCGCGCGGTTCAGCTCGACCAGTTTCCCTCGGCAGTGATCCAGTCGATCCAGGTCAGCAAGACCTTCACGCCGGACCAGCAGGGCGATGCATCCGGCGGCGCCGTCAACATCGAACTGCGCGACATTCCCGAGGAAACGAGCTTCCAGGTCAAGGTGCAGACCGGCTTCAACTCGCAGGCCTACGGCAAGGGATTGTCGTACAAGGGTGGTGGGCTGGATCTCCTGGGCAACAACGACACGCTGGCCATTCCCTATGGCCTGATGGGTGAGAGTTGGCCGCTGCCCGTCGGCACGGAGCCGACCGACAATCCGCTCGAGTACAAGATGTCGTTCTCCGGCGGCGGCAAGTACGACCTGGGCGATGGCTCGAAGATCGGCGCCTTCGGCAGCTTCTTCTACGAGCAGGACTACTCGTACTTCGACAACGGGCAGGAGAACACGCTGGTGCAGCTCGCGCCCGGCGGACCGCTGGCTCCGCTGGAACCCGTGCCTCTGCCGACCGACCTTGAGTACACGCAGCTCTATGACATCACCCAGGGCACCGAAGTCGTGCAGTGGGGCGGCCTGGGCACGGTGGGTTACGAATCCGAGAACACCAAGCTCGGCGCGAAGTTCCTGTACACGCAGCTCTCGGAGAGCCAGGCCGTGCTGGCCATTGACCAGCGCGGTCGCGAGTACTACTTCCCGGGCTGGAATCCGAATGACAACACCACGCCGGGCTGGACGCCGGGGACCCCTGGCGATCCGTTCGACCCGCCGCTGCCGGAGCCCCTCGCGCCGTGGCAGCGCAACGAAACGCTGACCTACCAGCAATCGTCCACCACTACGTTCATCCTGAACGGCGAGCACACGCTGTCGTTCCTCGGCACCGAAGACGTGGGTCAGGATCCGACGGCGATCTGGGGAGCCCCGGTGGTCGACTGGCGCTTCTCGGTGAGCGATGCACAGCTGAACCAGCCGGATCAGGTGCAGTTCAACGCCGCGTGGCAGCCACTCGTGCCGATCGGTGATCCACCGATCTTCACCACCGGCGGCTGGACGCCGCTCAACCCACCGGCGACGTTCTCGCTCGGCAACCTGCAGCACATCGAGAAGTACATCAACGAGAACAGCACGCAGGCCGCGCTGAACCTGAAGGTTCCCTTCAGCCAGTGGAACGACCGCGAGGGCTACCTCAAGTTCGGCGGCTTCTACGACAACGTCGCCCGCACCTTCGACCAGAACAGCTTCATCCTGGATCCGACCTCGCCGACCTTCGGCCAGGGATATCAGGCTGGCTGGGATGACCCCTGGAGCGCGGTCTTCCCCGACGAGGATCATCCCGTCTACGCGGGCCCGCCGTACCCGGACGTCGATTACGACGGCTCGCAGCTGATCACGGCGTGGTATGCGATGGTCGACATGCCGATCAACGACACGATGAACATCGTGACCGGCTTCCGTGTCGAGACGACGTTCATCGGCACGACGCTCTACGGCGAGCCGAGTGCGCTCATCCTGAACCCTGAGACCGGTGGCGTGCTCTCGACCAGCGGCGACACGAACTACAACCAGGATGACCTCCTGCCGATGATCGGCTGGAACTGGAACATCGAGGAGGATCTCATCCTCCGCACCTCACTCGCGCAGACCGTGGCACGGCAGACGTTCCGTGAGCTCACGCCGATCCTGCAGCAGGAGTATGCGGCCGGCCCGATCTTCATCGGCAACCCAGACCTGGGCATGAGCTCGCTCAACAACTACGATGTGCGCCTGGACTGGACGCCCTTCGAGAAGTGGCTGCTCTCGGGCTCGGCCTTCTACAAGGACATCTCGGACAACATTGAGTACATCGGTCGCTACGGCACGGGCTTCCAGTACACCACGCCCGTGAACTTCGACAGCGCCACGCTGTTCGGCCTCGAGGGCGAAGTGCGCGTCGGCATGGAGCAGATCATCGGCGAGGCCTGGAAAGGCCTGGCCGCCGGGGCCAACGCCACGTACCTGAACTCGGAGACCGAACTGCCGGATGACCTTGAGCAGCAGTTCATCGACTTCGGATCACCGCAGGGCTCGCGCCCCATGATCCAGACGCCCGAGTACCTGCTCAACGCCAACGTGACCTACGAGTTCGAGGAGTGGGGCACGCAGTTGGGCGTCTTCTGGACGTACAAGGGCGACACGCTGATCAGCGGCGCATCGACGAACGGCGGCGGTGGATCCGCCCCCACGGCCATCACGCCCGACATCTACCAGATCCCCTTCGAGACGCTCAACATCTCCATCCAGCAGCGGATCATCGATGGCCTCACGCTGTCGTTCGCTGCGAAGAACCTGACGAACCCCGACATCCAGACCGTCTACCGCATCGACGGCAACGACACCCTGCAGTCCACCTACTCGGCGGGCATCGACTTCTCGCTGGGCCTGACCTATCGCATCGACTTCTGAGGAACCATGACCATGCACCCGATCCGCACGCTCCTCCCCATCGCCGCGCTCGCGGCCACGCTCACGGCGGTCGCGCAGGATGCCGCGCCGACCGCGGCTCCGCAGCCCACGGCCGCACCCGCAACGCAGGCGCCCGCGACCAACGCTGCACCTGCGACCACGGCAGCTCCCGCACCGCAGCCCGCTGCCCCGCAGGCAGCGCCGGCTCCCGCGGCCCCCTCCATCGACCCGGCCCCCACAACCCAGGCTGAAGTCCGCGAGCGCATCGAACTCACGCGCGACGCGCTTGAGAAGTGGGTCGAGACCCGCCGCACGATCGGCGTCGAACGCCGCGACTGGGCGCTGGGCAAGGACCTGCTCGACTCGCGCATCGACGTCCTTGATCGCGAACTCAAGACGCTCGCCGACCGCACCAAGGAAGTCGACGCCACGCTCACCGAGGCCGACCGCAAGCGCGACACGCTGGCTCAGGAGGCGGGCACGCTGAAGGATGCCTCGGCGCAGCTCGCCGCGATGGCCGCGCAGCTCGAGACGAAGGTCAAGGCACTCGTGAAGCGCTTCCCGACACCCCTGGCCGAGAAGCTCAAGCCGCTCACGCAGCGACTGCCCGAGGATTCCGCCGCGACCACCCTCTCGCTCGCGGTGCGCTTCCAGAACATCGTTGGCATCATCAACGAAGCCAACCGCTTCAACCGCGAAATCACCCAGTCGAGCGAGATCCGCAAGCTTGCCGATGGTTCCTCCGTCGAGGTCACCGCCGTCTACCTCGGGCTGGCGCAGGGCTACTACGTCGGCGCGGGCGGGCGCATCGCCGGCATCGGCCGCGGTGCGCCGGAAGGCTGGACCTGGACCGAAAGCAACGACAACGGCCCGGCGATCGAGCGCATCGTGGCCATCCTTCGCAACCAGAAGCCCGCGGCCTTCGTGCCGATCCCGGTCAAGACCAACTGAATCACGGAACGAACGACCATGAACACGATCCTCGCGATCCTCTCCCTCGCCCTGCTCCAGTCGCCAGCGTCATCCGCTGCGCCGGCACCGCAGGCCACCGATGCTCCCAAGGCCACGTTCGGCACCGCCGCCAGCCAGGTCGAGAACCAGCTCGCGGCTGCGCTGAACGAACTCAGCGTCCTTCGTGAGCGCGTCGCCACCGAGAAGGTGCCGCTCACGCGCCGCATCGGCGAACTCGAGAACCAACTCATCGAAGCTCGCCAGAAGCTGCAGCAGGTGCAGCGCGTGGCCGACAGCCGTGCGCTTGACCTGACCAACCTCTCCAACGAGATCAAGGGGCGCCAGGAAGAGGTGAACTACCTCTCGAACCTGATGCTGGAGTACCTGCGCAACGCCGAGAGCGGCATGCACATCGCCGAGCTGCAGCGCTGGCGTGGGCCGCTCGAGCAGGCGCGCCTCGCTGCCGACAACTCGTCGCTCGGCAAGCGCGACGTATTCGAGAAGCAGTTGGCCGCACTCACCGCCACGATCGACCGCCTCGAGGACTCGTTCGGCGGCGCCCGCTTCGATGGCACGGCCGTCGATCCCGCGGGCCAGGTCGTGCAGGGCAAGTTCCTCGTGCTCGGTCCGGCTGCCTTCTTCGGCGGGCAGGGCGTAACCGGCATCGCCGAGCAGAAGCTCGGCTCGCTCGAACCGAACGTGACGCCGTACAAGGACCCCCTCACGGCGAAGGCCGCCACGGACTGGTTCGCTGGCACCTCCGGCTCGATCCCCTTCGACCCGACCATGGGCACCGCCGACAAGATCGCACAGAGCGAGGAGACCGTCGTCGAGCACTTCCTCAAGGGCGGTCCGGTGATGTGGCCCATCCTGGCCGTAGCGATCCTCGTGGCCATCGTGACCCTCATCAAGTGGCTCACCATGGTTCTCATCCGCACGCCGAGCCGTCGTCGATTCCAGGCTGTGCTGAAGGCGATCGCGGAGCACGACGATGCCAAGGCGCAGGATCTCGCTGCCAAACTGCCAGGGCCCACCGGGCGCATGGTGGCTGCCGGCGCATCCTGCCTCTCGCTCTCTCGCGAGGTGATGGAGGAGCAGATGTTCGAGGTCATGCAGAAGACCAAGTCACGCGTGAACTCGATGCTCCCGCTGCTCGCGATCTCCGCAGCCGCCGCGCCGCTGCTCGGGCTGCTCGGCACCGTGACCGGCATCATGGACACCTTCAAGGCAATCGAGATCTACGGCACCGGCGACGTGAAGACGCTCTCGGGCGGCATCTCGGAAGCCCTCATCACGACCGAGTACGGGCTGATCGTGGCGATCCCGGCGCTCTTGCTGCACGCGATCCTGTCGGCACAGGCCCGCGGGATCACCAGCCGCATGGAAGCCTCGGGCCTGGCGTTCATCAACGAGTTCCTCAAGCGCAGCGCAACGCAGGGCAGCTGATCCATGGACGCCACCGCACAGGCAGGACTCTCCTCCGCATCGAGCGAGCTCCTCCAGCGCACGCTGGAGATCTGGCAGGCCGGCGGACCGTCGATGTATGCCATCGCCGGCGTGGCGATCCTCATGTGCGGCGTGGGCGTGAACGTGCTCCTGGCGCTGACCTTCGGCGACATGCGACCGCGTCGGGCTTCGACGATTCGCGAATGGATCGAGTCGCCCGAGTCAATCGAGGACGGTGGCTTGCCGGCACTCGCCCGCACGGCGGCGACCTCTGCCGACGCCGCAGCCATCGAGCCGCTCTTCGACGAGTACGCCTCGCGCCGACTGGAACCCCTCGAGAGCCAGTTGCGGGTGATGAAGGTCTGCGTCAGCGCGGCGCCGCTGCTCGGGCTGTTCGGCACCGTGACCGGGATGCTCGCGACCTTCGATGCACTCGCCTCGGGAACGGGCGGCGAGCAGACCATGGGCGCCATCGCCAAGGGGATCGCCGAAGCGCTGATCACGACCGAGGCTGGCCTGGCCGTTGCGCTGCCGGGCGTCTTCTTCCACTACTTCATGTCCCAGCGGCTCGAGGCGAGCACCGACTTCCTGGCCAACGTCCAGTCGGCTGCCACCGAAGCGCTCAAGGGACCGACCCAGACGGAGCTCGCCTGACATGGGACGCTTCTCCGACGGCGGCGGTGATGATGCGGGCGAACCGGGCATCGACATGAGCTCGATGCTCGACTGCGTCTTCATCCTGCTCATCTTCTTCATCGTCACGACGACCTTCGTCGACGAACGCGGACTCGAGGTCGAGCGGCCGACGCCCTCTGCCGGCGGCGACAGCCCCAAGCCCACGGTCGCGCTCGTCGTGGACAAGGCCGGCAACGTCTTCCACGAAGGCCGCAAGGTCGCGGTGAGCGCGGTCGGCGCGATCGTGCAACGGGCGCTCGCTCGCGAAGAGGTGCCGGTCGTCATCAGTGCCGAGCGCGAGGCCCCGGCGGGTGTCGTCGTGCAGGTGATGGGCGAGGCGCGCGCCGCCG
>JASGCG010000052.1 GCA_030054235.1 Bacteroidia bacterium | reverse complement strand
CCAGAACGGGGCCCGCGGCGCGGCTGAGCTCGAGGATGGGCTCGACGAACCGATCACCCGGCCAGGCCTGCACACGAACCACGGTGGCGACCGTGGCTGGATCGAGCCCGAAGCCCGGCACCGAGGTCTCGGGCCAGACGAGCAGCGTGGGCAACTCGGGATTCGTCGACGCCGTCGCGCGCAGGTCCAAGACCGCCTGCGCGGACAGATCCAACGCCTGCTGCATGTCCTTGACCTGCTGCTCGGGCGTCCAGCGGATCTTGTTGCTCGTCAGCACGTCGGTCTGGATCGCCACGATCCGCACGCGTGATGTGGTCGGCGTGGTGGCCACGCGATAGGCGCCCCACGCGGTGGCTGCGCTGACGATCGCAAGCGCCACGGCAGCGGGAGCACGCCACGACCGCACGCTCGACGCGCTTGCGGTGCCCCTGCCTGCCCGAGCGCGCGCGATGGCCTCGCCCATCATCGCCACCATGAGGCTGAGGAGCCCCACGCCGAAGAGATCGGCCGCCTGCGCCGGAAGCGTGGCCTCGATCCAGGCGTGACCTGACTGGAACCAGGCGTAGCCATCCCAGATGGGCCGTGACCTGGCCCATTCGATGCCGACGAGCGCCAGCGGGAATCCAAGCCATTCCGCTCGCTCGCCGAGGGTCGTGCGCAATCGCGCGGCCAGGACCGGAACGAGCGCCGACCACAGCGCCATGTACGCGATGAGCACGATGCAGCCAGCAGTCGTGACCTGATGCAGCCAGCCTTCAAGGATGATCCAGCACGGCAGCCAGCCGAGCCAGCCGGCAGCCAGGCGCTTCCACCACCGCATCGATCCCCTGGCCGCGAGTGCATGGCAGGCCAGCGCCGGAATGGACCACCACCAACCCAGCTGCGAGAAGGGCATGGAGAACAGCAGGCCGGCCGCGAGCGACCAGAGTGCCACCGCGCACATCGATCGCTGGTCGTTCATGCGCAGGGTCCCGGCCGTGGCGCGCGCGAGGGCATCAGCCCGCGAAGTCGATGAGGCGGGCGATCTCGCTGCGGAGCGCGCTGCGATGCACGATCCGGTCGATGAAGCCCGCGTTGAGCAGGAATTCCGAGGTCTGGAAGCCATCGGGCAGGTCCTGGCGGATCGTCTGCTTGATCACGCGAGGGCCCGCGAAACCGATGAGCGCCTTGGGCTCGGCGATGATTACATCGCCGAGCATCGCGAAGCTGGCGGTGACCCCACCGGTGGTCGGATCCGTGAGCACGCTGATGAACAGTCCGCCTGCCTCATCGAGCCGGGCAAGTGCAGCGCTGGTCTTGGCCATCTGCATCAGCGAGAGGCCGGACTCCTGCATGCGCGCTCCACCCGAGCACGAGACGATGATCAGCGGCAGCCCGTGCTCGAGGGCGTGGAGCGTGGCACGCGTGATCTTCTCGCCGACCACGCTGCCCATGCTTCCCGCGAGGAACGAGAAGTCCATGACGCACACGACGACCTTGCGGCCCTTCACGAAGCCCGTTCCGGAGATGAGGCCCTCGGGCTGACCGCTCGAGCGTTGCGCCGACTTGATGCGATCGGGATACGCCTTCATGTCGACGAAGCCGAGCGGATCGTTCGCCGTGAGGTTCGCATCCATCGGTTCGAAGCTGCCCTCATCGAGCAACTGGGCGATGCGCTGCGTGCCGGAGATGCGCATGTGCAGGTCGCACTTGGGGCAGACCATCAGGTTCGATTCGAGTGCCTTTCGGAAGAGCGTCTCGCCGCAGCCATCGCACTGGGTCCACAGGCCCTCGGGCACGGCGCGCTTGTCGCCGAGGCCCTCGTCCTCCCAAGTGCGTTCACGAGATGCCGGTGCCGACTGCTCTGCCACGATGACCTCCGTGTGGGCTGGATCGTAGCGGGATCCAGCGAACCCCCACGCGCCAACGGGTCGAACGGTGACGCGTGGAGCGCTCAGGCCAGCATGCCGTTGATGGCGGCGGCGTAATCACCGCTGCCGAAGATCGCACTCGCCGACACCAAGAGCGTGCAGCCGGCTGCGCGGCATGCTTCCGCGTTCAGCGGCGACACGCCCCCATCGATCTCGATCGGCCCCTGCCAGCCTGACCGGCGCAGCAACCGCGCCTTTGCCAGGACCTCGGGCATGAAGGCCTGGCCGCTGTAGCCCGGTTGCACGCTCATGAGGAGGATGAAGTCCGCCGCGTCGAGCAGCCCCGCGTCGAGCGCATGCTCGACTGGCGTGCGCGGGTTGAAGGCAAGCCCGGCCTTCATGCCGAGCGATCGCGACCGCTCGGCGCATTCGCGCGGGTCATCCTGCGCTTCAACGTGGACCGTGCACCAATCGGCGCCGGCCTTGGCGAATGGCTCGATGAACGAGAGCGGACGCTGCACCATGAGGTGAACATCGACGGGCGCACGCGGCGCAGCACGCCGTACCGCACCGCAGACTGCCGGCCCCATCGACAGGTTCGGCACGAAGTGGCCATCCATCACATCGACGTGGATGAACCCCGCGCCAGCGCCGAGCGCCGCGGCAATCTCGTTGCCGAGCTCCGCGAAGTCAGCGCTGAGGATCGAAGCACCGACCGCGACCCCCTGCGGGAACGCGAGCCGGCCGTGGCTCACTGGCCGACCTTGGCCGAGGCGCCCTTGGCCTGAGCCTGCTTGTACGCGTCGAGGTCGGTCTTCAGGAATGGCTTCTGCTCAGGCGTGGCCTGGCGCCACGCCTTGTTCTGCAGGTCGACGGCGGCGTCGAACTTTCCTGCGGCGGACGCGACGCGCGCCGCGGCGACCAGCACGTCGGTCTTCGTTCCGCCGGCGGACATGGCGCCCTCGATCATGACTTGGGCCGATTCGAGGTCGTGCTGCTGCAGGCGAGGATCCTGCGCAACGAAGACGGCGAACTCGGCCAGCGCCACCGGGCTCGAGGAGAGCTTGCCCGCAACGTCAGCGGCCCACGCCTTCGCGGCGGCGGCATCCTTCTGCTGGTCGGCAAGCATCTGGTACTTGGCTTCCATCGCATCGACGAAGATCTCGGGCTTCAGCGCGATGCAGTCGTCGAAGTGCTTCGAGGCCTCGCGCCAGTTCTTCTTCTTGGCGGCCTTGCGGCCGGCCTCGAGGTACTGCTCGCCCTTGGGCGAGAGTTCGGGGTCGAAGCGGCCCGACAGGCACTTGCGGATCGCCGACTCGAAGCCGTCGTCCATGGGGTGGCCGATCCAGGCGACTTTGCCGTTGGTGCAGACGAACGCCGTCGGGATGCCCTTCTGCCCCGAGGCCTCCATCCAACTGCGGCTGATGCCTTCGCCGGCCCAGCCGACGTTGTAGGTCATGCGCGAGCCCATCTTGTCGACGAAGGGCTTGACCTTCGACTTGTCGTCGGTCGAGTCGGTGCTCACGCCGAGCACGCGCAGTCCACGCCATGCGTTGGCGGCTGCCACGTCGTTGATGTGCGGGATCGCCTTGCGGCACGGGCCGCACCAGGTCGCCCAGAACTCGACCACCGTGACCTTGGCGTCGGCAAGGTTGTCCTTCGAGCCCTGCACCATCTCGACGTTGTCGAGGCTGGGCATGGCCGAGCCGACCTTGAGCTTCTCGGGCTCCTGCGCTGCGGCGAACAGGGTGGCGACACAGGCGAACGCGGCGATCGTGTGGGTCAGCATGGCGGCGAGTCCTTTGGGGCGAGTATAGACCGAACGCGGGTGGAATCAGGCATCCTGCAGCGCCGTCAGGCATGCGAACGACTTGCCCTCCAGCATCTCCAGGCTGGCGCCGCCACCGGTCGAGATGTGGGTAAGCGCATCGGCAAGCCCGGCCTCCTCGACGGCGCTGGCCGTGTCGCCGCCGCCTGCCACCGTGGTGCAGCCCCGCTTGGTGGCTTCGGCAACGGCGCGGGCCAAGCCGAACGTGCCGACGTTGAACGGCTCGGTTTCGAAGGCACCCATCGGACCATTCCAGACGATGGTGCGGGCGCTCGCCACCGACGCGGAGTAGGCGGCCAAAGTCGCCGGTCCGATGTCGAGACCCATGAGCCCATCGGGAATCGCACCGACGACCACACTGGTCGCGGTGCCTGTCTTGAGTTCCGCTCCGCAGACGTGATCGGTCGGAAGAAGCAGTGCCGTGCCACGCTCCTTCGCCAGGCCAAGGATGGTCCGCGCCTGGTCGACCATGTCCTGCTGGACCAGGCTGCGCCCAACGCCGATCCCCTGGGCGAGCAGGAACGTGTAGGCCATCGCTCCACCCACGAGGATCGTGTCGACGCGACCGCACAGGTTGGTGAGTGCTGCGATCTTGTCGCTCACCTTGGCGCCACCGATGATGGCGACGAACGGACGCTTGGGCTGCTCCAGCACGCCCTGCAGGTACGTCAGTTCGCGCTCAAGCAGCAGCCCGGCCACGCACGGCTTGGGGGCCATGGCGCGCGGCAGTGCATCCATGCTCGCATCGGTGCGGTGCGAGCAGCCGAAGGCATCGTTGACGTAGGCATCGGCGTAGCCGGCGAGCTTGGCGGCAAACGCCGGGTCGCCCTTCTTCTCGCCCTTCTCGAAACGCAGGTTTTCAAGGAGCAGCACCTGTCGAGGCTTGAGTGCGGCAGCGGCGGCGGCCGACTCGGCTGATGTGGGCACATCCCCCGCCATCTGCACCGGTCCATCAAGGTGCCCGGCCAGAAGACGCTCCAACACGTCGCGGACAGGACGAGCACTCTCGGAGGCTTGGAATCCCGTGCCATCTGGGCGACCGAGGTGGCTCGCCACGACGACCGCGCCGCCGCGATCCAGCACGCTCACGATCGTGGGCACCGTCAGTCGCACACGGCGGTCATCAGTGATGCGCCCATCGTCGTCCATGGGCACGTTGAAGTCGGCGCGGATGAACACGCGCTTGCCGGTCACGTCGAGGTCGCGGATGGTCTTCTTGGTCATGGTTCAGGCTCCGGGCGCCGGAAGGTACCGTCCGCGAATGGCTGAAGGCCGCGTGATCGTGGTGATGGGTCCGACCGCCAGCGGCAAGAGCGCGCTGGCCATGGCCATGGCCCGTGCAGCAGGACCGATGGCCGAGCTCATCAGCGCCGACAGCATGCAGGTCTACCGCGGCATGGACATCGGGACCGCCAAGCCGACCGCGGCCGAGCGCGAGGCGGTGGTCCATCACGGACTGGATCTGGTCGAGCCGACCCACGATGGCTTCACGGTGGAAGATTGGCTGGAGCACGCCAACGCGGCACTGGCCGCGATCCACGGCCGTGGCGGCGTGGCGATCGTGGTCGGCGGCACCAACCTCTACGCGAAGGCACTGCTGGAAGGACTGTTCGACGGCCCGCCGGCGGATGCCGCGCTGCGCGAGGAACTCGCCGGGTGGGACCTCGATGCGCTCCGCGCCGAACTCATCCGGATCGATCCCGCGGCTGCCGAACGCATCCATCGCAACGATCGTCGACGCACGATCCGAGCGATCGAGGTCCACCGCGCGACCGGCACGCCCATCAGCGTGCTGCAGGCGCAGTGGCGGGAACGACCAGCCGAACTGCCTGCAGGCTGGTCGCTCATCGGCCTGACCATGGGTGTCGAAGCCAACAACCGCCGGATCAACGCGCGCGTGCGCGGCATGCGCGCGATGGGGCTCGTCGACGAGGTGCGATCGCTCGTGGCGGCTGGCGGGTTCGGCGCGCAGGCGGCAACCGCTGTCGGCTACCGCGAACTGATCGCGCACCTGCGCGGCGCGTCGAGAGAGGACGATGCCTTCGAGTCGATCAAGATCGCGACGCGACAGCTGGCGAAGCAGCAGCGCACATGGCTCAAGCGCTTCGCGGACACGCCGGGCTCCACCTGGATCGATGCAGGCGAGGGGCTCACGGACGCGCAGATGGCCGAGATCACAAAAATATCTTTCGCGTGAAACGCTGGAGAAACTCGTCGCAAATCGCCGACGGCCCCTTCATCACGGTCACTCCCGGGCCCGTGGGTCGTTGACACCGCCCTCACTCCGTCCGTATCACTCCGCCCCCGACGATGGCCAAAGCACGCACCTCTTCATCGAAGCGATCTGGTTCCCGCCGCCGGGATGCCGAGCCCACGCCGACCCCCAAGGGCGCGTACCAGCTGGTGATCGTCGAGAGCCCTGCCAAGGCCAAGACCATCGAGAAGTACCTCGGGCCGGGCTTCGTGGTGAAGGCCTCGATCGGCCACATCCGCGACCTGCCGAGCAAGTCCCCCAAGGGCGAGAAGCAGCCGGTCCCGGGGGTCGATCTCGATCACGACTTCGCGCCGACCTATGAAATCGACGACGACAAGACGCGCACCGTGTCGGAGCTGCGTCGGCTGGCCAAGAGCGCCAACGAAGTCTGGTTCGCGACCGACTTGGACCGCGAGGGCGAAGCGATCGCCTGGCACCTCACCCAGGTGCTCGGCGTGGAGCCGGCCCAGGCCAAGCGCGTGACCTTCGACGCGATCACCAAGAGCGAAGTGCAGCGCGCGTTCCAGTCGCCGCGTGCCATCAACATGGATCGCGTCGATGCCCAGCAGGCTCGCCGCATCGTCGATCGCATCGTGGGCTACCAGGTCTCCCCCATCCTCTGGAAGAAGGTCGCTGGCGGACTGAGCGCAGGCCGCGTGCAGAGCGTGGCCACCCGCATCGTGGTCGAGCGCGAGCAGGAGATTCGCGCCTTCACCCCCAGTGAATCGTGGGAACTTTCGGCCTGCATGACCTTCGAGGTCGAGGCGGCGGTTGGCCTGCACGCCGAGTGGTCCACCTTCCTCGCCCGTAGGGATGAGCGGGGTCGTCCGCCGCTGGTCCGGGAGCGCATGGCCTGGCTCGCCGAGCACACCGCCCTGTCGTGCGAACTCGTCGAGGTCGGCGGCAAGCCGCTGCGCATCGAGGCACCAAACACGAGCGAGATCGATCTGGCACCCGATGCCAAGTCGGCTGCCGAGGCTGCTGGTCTGATCGACCTGCGCATCGACCGCGCAAGCGATGGTGCCGCCAAGGGGCGCGGCCAGAAGCTCGTGCGCATCGTGGGCCGACCCGATCCGGCGGCGCGCTACCGCGTCGAGTCGATCGACGTCACCCGCACACGCTCCAAGCCGTACCCGCCGTTCATCACGAGCACGCTGCAGCAAGCGGCCAGCAGCCGGCTGGGGATGTCGACCGATCGCACCATGCGGATCGCCCAGCAGCTCTACGAGGGCATCGATCTTCCGGGCGAGGGCCGCGTCGGCCTGATCACCTACATGCGGACGGACTCGACGAACCTGTCGCGCGAGGCCGTCGACATGGCTCGTCGGTATTTGAAGGACCGGCACGGTGACCGCTACGTCCCCGAGAAGCCGCGCTTCTACGCCAGCAGCAACGAGGCCGCGCAGGAAGCCCACGAGGCGATCCGTCCCACCGATGCCTTCCGCGAACCCGACCGCATCGCGGGCGCGCTGACCGACGAGCAGCTCAAGCTCTACCGGCTGATCTGGTCGTGCTTCGTCGCGTGCCAATCGACCGATGCCGAATGGGATTCGACGGCCGTGCGCATGCGCCGATCCGATCGCGACACCGGAGCGGTGTTCAAGGCCAACGGCCGCGTGCTGCGTTTCGACGGCTTCTACAAGATCAGCGGCCTGCCCAAGGACGATGGCGACCAGGTGCTGCCGGCCTTCGAGAAGGGTGCGATGCTCGCGCCGTTCGACATCGAGCCCCGCCAGCGTTTCCAGGCACCTCCCCCGCGCTACTCCGAAGCCACGCTCGTGAAGAAGCTCGAGGAAGAAGGCATCGGCCGCCCTTCGACCTACGCCAGCACGATCAACACCATCGAGGATCGTGGCTACGTCGAGCAGCAGGACCGTCGCTTCTACGCCACCGCGCTCGGCGAGGCCGTGACCGAGTTCCTGAAGGCCGGCTTCAAGAGCCAGTTCATCGAACTCGGCTACACCCGCGGCATCGAGCGCGAGCTCGACGAGGTGGCGCAGGGCAAGGAACGCTGGACGGACCTGCTCCACCGATTCCACGATGCGTTGAAACCGCTGCTGGGCACCGCTGCGCAGGCCGATCACGTCAAGGCTTCGTCGGAGCCATCGCCGTACGCCTGCCCGCAGTGCGGGCGACGGCTCGAGTACCGACTCGGCCGAACGGGCAAGTTCCTGTCGTGCAGCGGCTACAACGAGAAGGTCCCCGACCCGACCGCCGCCGCCAAGCCGGCAAAGAAGACCTCGAGCAAGGCCAAGCCCAAGCCGCCGAAGCTGGTGCCGGCGTGCTCGTTCGCTTCACCCTGCAATCGCCGCGGCGAACCGCTCATGGCCGAGCAGCTCGACCTGCTCTCGCCAGCGGGCGTGCCGATGGTCAAGCGCACGGGCCGGTTCGGCGACTTCCTGGTCGAGGACAAGCCGCGCCCGGTGAAGCCCAAGGGCAAGAAGGCAGCCGAACTGCC
>JASGCG010000051.1 GCA_030054235.1 Bacteroidia bacterium | reverse complement strand
CTCGAGGAGGGGGCCGTCGGCTCGCCAGCCGCGCCCGAAGTCACGAGGACGCCGTCGTTGTAGGTCCACCGCTGCGTCGAGATCGACGCTGTGGCGTCGAAGTCGTCGATGAACGGCACCGTCAAGGCCGCAGGGCGCGTGAAGTCGCACGCCACCGCGGCGCTGAAGGCGGTCGATTCGCTGATGGCCCGCGAGTCGAGTTTCAGGTTGCTTCCGCTGATGCCCCCGCAGGCGCCGTTGGCCGAGCACATGATGTGGCAGTTGTCGTTCCCGTCCGCATCGCAGTGCGTGCAGTTCCAGTTGTGGCCAAGTTCGTGCGCCGAAAGCGAGACGCGGAAGGTCAGCGACGTCGTGTAGCGGCTCTCGACGACGCCGTAGCCCACGCCGGAGGCGGGCTGGCAGATCACCCCGAGGTAGGCGAGGCCGATGGTCCCGCCCGAGTAGTTGTAGCCGCTGAACATGTGGGCGATGTCACGGAAGACGCCACTGAGCGGTGCGACTCCCCACGCCGCGTCAAACTCATCGAGCCTCGCATCGATCGTGGTGCCGGCGTAGGGATCCGCCGACGCCGATCGGATGACCATCACGCTGATCTCGTGCACGATGTTGACATCGCGGTCGTAGATCGTGTTGACGTTGGCGATGATGTTCTCGATGTCGTTCACCGTGTTGGCGACCGAGCTCCCGTTCTTCTGGAAGAACTCGTAGTCGGTCTCGCAGGCGATCTCGACCTGCTGCGGCGTGACCCCTGCCAGCGATCCGCCACCGCCGGACTCCGGCGCAACGCGGTAGAGCTCGGTGTCGAAGCCCGGTCGCCCGAGCGCACACCCCGCCTCGTCGACGGCGACATCGGAGGCGGCATAGGTGGCGTGCACGGTCGATTCGGGCAGGTCGGCGCAGAGTTCATGCAGGGGCTGGATCCCGAAGGTCGAGCCATCCTCCAGCGTCACGATGCCGCTGAAGCCCGAAGGCAGCAGCGAGCCGACGACGGACGTGTTGGGTCGGCCGGCAATCGAGCCCCGATAGGTGCGGATCGCCGGCGCATCGACCTCACGCAGCGAGCGGCCATCGTCCACGAGCACCTTGAAACGATCACCACGGACCGAGTGCTTGGTCAGGTCGAGCGTGACCATGTTCGCCCCGAGCGGCGCCTCCACAGAGAAGGTGGCCGGAAGGTCCCGTGGAAGCAGCGGCTCGCACGGGATGAAGTGGGCGATGCGCTCGAGTCCGCAGTCTTGCACCGGCGGCACGGCTGATCCACCGCTGGCCAGCGCATGGGTCGTGAGGCTGAGGGCGATGGCACAGCACGCCGTGGGCGCAGCGAATCGACGGATCGTCATGGCCGAAAGGTAGGGACGGAACCGAGGAGGGCCACCCGGAAGGGTCGAATCGGACGAAATTGTCCAAGGTGTCGGCGGGGCCAAGCTTGGCCCGGCACCCCGCGGCTGCGCTCGCGGCCGTCGCACTACGGGTTCAACGGCTCCATCTGTGCGTCGTTGGTGATGCCGGCGTCGGCATTGTTGGCATCATCCTGCTCCGAGATGGCATTGAGTTGCTCCTGCTCGCGCGCGCGCTCGTCCTCGGTTCCGAAGACGCGGTCGACCGAATCGGGATCGCTGTCGCAGGCGACGAGGGCGGCGGCCACGAGCAGCAGGCTGGCGATGGGCTTCATGCCCATGATGCTACGCCTGCAGGGGGCGGACCGTGCCCATAACCAACCAAGGAATCTTGCTGCGTGGGGTTGACCCCGCTGAAAATCGGACCACACTTCCAAGGCCCAAGGTCGGTGTGCGCGTCCTTGGCCTCAGTTCCTCCCTTTCCCTCATCCCAACAGTTCAGGAGTTTCAGATGAACACTCGCGTCATGTGCGCAGTGATGGCCGCTTCGGCAGTCGGCATGGGCGTTGCCCAAGTCGTCGCCAACCCCGGCTTCACCTACAGCGATTCGACCAATGACATCGGTGCGGGCCTCGCCACCGGCGGCGGCACGCTCGACCTGGTCAGCATGGAAGTGTCGAACACCTCCACCGACATCGTCTTCAAGTTGACCGTCAACGGCAGCTTTAGCAACGTCGACTGGGGCAAGTTCATGGTCGGCATCGCCACCAACAACGGCACCGGCACCAGCACCGGCAACGGCTGGGGCCGCCCGATCAACATGTCGGCCAATGGCGGCATGACTCACTGGATCGGCTCGTGGGTCGATAGCGGCGGCGGCGCTGAACTGCGCTCGAACGCTGCTGGCTGGGGCCTCCTGGGCGCCACCTACAACGGCAACTTCGGCGGCTTCAGCGCCGGCGGCAGCGAGATCACCTGGACGGTGAGCATGGCTGCGCTCGGCCTGAACGTCGGCGACACCTTCTCCTTCGATGCGTATTCGTCGGGCGGCGGTGGCTCGGACGGCGCGATCGACGCGCTCTCGAGCAGCTCGCCCAGCGTGGCCAACTGGGGTGACACCTTCACCACCACCACCGGCTTCAGCTACACCGTCGTGCCGGCTCCCGGCGCGCTGGCACTGCTGGGCCTGGCGGGCCTTGGCCGCCGCTCGCGCAAGTGAGCACGCGGTCGCGCCTCACGGCGTGATCTGACCTGAACACCCCCGCACGGGCGAGCGCCTGTGCGGGGGTTATCTTTTCCGGCGTTGCCCACCTCGATCCTTGGCATCTCCGCGTTCTTCCACGACAGTGCCGCGGCGCTCGTGCAGGATGGCGTGATCGTCGCCGCAAGCGAGGAGGAGCGCTTCTCCCGGATCAAGCAGGATGATCGATTCCCGACGCAGGCCGCAGCCTGGTGCCTTGAGCACGCAGGACTGACGCCCAAGGAACTCGATGCGGTGGTCTTCTATGAGAAGCCACTCGTCAAGTTCGGGCGCATCCTCGAGACGGCCCTGGCCACGGCCCCCTTCGGTTTCCCGCAGTTCGTGCGCGCGATGCCAGCCTGGCTGCAGCGCAAGCTGCACCTGCCTCGAGAGATCGATCGTGGACTCGGCGGCTCGTACGAGGGGCCGATCTTCTTCACCACGCACCATGAGTCGCACGCTGCGAGCGCGTTCTTCCCGAGCCCGTTCGAGCGTGCGGCGATCCTGACGCTGGATGGCGTCGGAGAGTGGTCGACGGCGACGTGGGGCGTGGGACGTGGCAACACGCTCGAGCTCCGCGAGGAGATGCGATTCCCGCACTCGCCGGGCCTCCTCTACAGCGCCTTCACGCAGTGGTGTGGCTTCCGCGTGAATTCGGGCGAGTACAAGCTCATGGGACTCGCTCCCTACGGCGAGCCACGGTTCGCACAGGCGATCTTGGATCGTGTGGTGCGGCTGCACGACGACGGGTCGTTCTGGCTCGACCAGCGCTGCTTCGACTACGTGGGTGGCCTGCGCATGACCAGCCGCCGCCTGCACGCCATCCTCGGCGGGCCGCCGCGCGCGCCCGAAGCACCGATCACGCAGCGCGAGATGGATGTCGCGGCGAGCATCCAGCGTGTGATCGAGGAGATCGTCCTTCGCATGGCGCGGCACGTGCACGCCCAGACCGGCGAGCGTGCGCTCTGCATGGCTGGTGGCGTGGCGCTGAACTGCGTGGCCAATGGCAGGCTGCTGCGCGAGGGCCCCTTCGAGCAGCTGTGGATCCAGCCGGCGGCCGGGGATGCAGGAGGTGCGATCGGTGCGGCGCTCGCACATTGGCATGTGCACCGCGGTGAGCCGCGCACGGTCCAGCCCGGTGATGCCCAGCGGGGAAGCCTGCTTGGGCCCGCGATCCGCGGGCTCGATGCGCGCGCCGAGCTCGAGTCCCTCGGCGCGGTGGTCGAGGTGCATGACGACGAATCGATCCTGGAGGCGATCACGGCCGAACTCGAGTCGGGTCGGATCGTCGGGCATGTCGAGGGGCGTGCGGAGTTCGGTCCGCGGGCGCTCGGCTGCCGATCGATCCTGGGCGATCCTCGGGATCCATCGATGCAGCGGCGAATGAATGTGGCCATCAAGTTCCGCGAGTCGTTCCGGCCCTTTGCACCGGCGGTCCTGGCTGGCCGCGAGCGGGAGTGGTTCGACCTCGACGCCGAGAGCCCGTACATGCTGCTGGTGGCGCCGATCTCGGCCGACCGGCGGACCGCCATCACGAGCGATGCTGGCCTGCGCGGCCTGGATCGATTGAAGGCCATCCGCAGCCAGATCCCGGCAGTGACCCATGTCGACGGCTCGGCGCGGGTGCAGACGGTCGATTCCGATCGTGCGCCCCGCTTCGCAGCGATCCTCGCGGCATTCGAGCGGCGCACCGGTTGCCCGGTCCTCGTCAACACGAGCTTCAACATCCGCGGCGAACCCATCGTGCACGACGCGCGTGATGCCTACCGGTGCTTCATGTTCACGGACATGGACACGCTGGTGGTCGGCAACCTGCTCATGCGCAAGGATCGACAGCCCCCGATGGCAGGCGCGGAGGAGTATCGGCGCTCCTTCAAGCTAGACTGACCGCATGGCACGTCGCTCCTTCCTTGGCGAGCTGTTCGACTTCGTCCGTGCGAACAAGGCGTGGATGCTCGTGCCGGTGATCGTGGCGTTGCTCGTCGTGGGCGTGCTCATCGTGCTCGGCGGCACGCAGGCCGCGCCCTTCATCTACACGCTCTTCTGAACGGCAGGCGATGATCGACGTCCACTGGTCACCCGATGCCCGTCGCCTGCGCTCGTGGGGACTGCTTGCCCCCGTGCTGCTTGCAGCCGTCGGTGCACTCATGTGGTTCGTGCCGTGGGGCCCGTTCCCCAGCCTTCGCCCGATGGCGCCGGTGCTGTGGTCGATCGGTGCGCTGGCACTGGTGACCGCGGGGCTCGGCCTTCCGGGTGGACTGTGGGTGTATCGGGGTTGGATGGGCTTCACCTGGTTCGTTGGCACGCTGCTCGGCACGATCGCGCTGCTCATCGTGTACGGCCTGGTCGTCACGCCCATCGGTGTGGTCGCTCGCTGGTGCGGTTGGGATCCATTGGATGCACGCGTTGGCACTCGCCACTCACGTTGGCACACGCTCCCTGCACAGCGGCACGATCCCGAGCGGCAATTCTGACCATGGCCCAGACCACCCAACGGGACCGCGCAGCCTTGCCGCCCTGGAAGCGCGCGGTGTTTATGCTCATCACGCTCTCGGTCCCGCTCGTGGCACTGGTGCTGCTTGAGCTCGGGCTGCGGCTTGCGGGATTCGGCGGCTATCCCGCGTTCTTCCGCGACATGGGGGAAATCACGCCGGGGCAGTCGCTCGTGATCACGGTGCCCGATGCCTCGCGGCCGTACTTCTTCGCCGATCCCGATCGTGCGGGCTATGCCGAGGAGAGCGAGTTCGTGATGCCCAAGCCCGCCGGGACCTTCCGCATCATGCTTGTGGGCGAGTCCGCGGCCAAGGGATACCCGCAGCCACGCAATCTCTCGATGGGATCGTTCCTCCAGGCGATGCTGCAGGAGCGCTGGCCCGATCGTCGCGTCGAGGTCATCAACCTCGGCACCACGGCCGTGGCGAGCTTCCCGCTCGTCTACCTCACGCAGGCGGCCGTCGAGCATCAGCCCGATCTCGTGGTGCTGTACGTCGGCAACAACGAGTTCTTCGGCGCGTACGGCACGGCGTCGATCAGCGCATCAGGCACGATGCCGGTCACGGCACTCCCGTGGGTCCGTGCGGTGCGTGGGTTGGCCTTGGTCCAGGGCGTGGAGGGCCTGTTGCGGGGCGGATCGACCGGTGACCGCACGCTCATGGAGCAGATGATTGGCCAGACGGTCATTCCTTCCGATGCGGCCCTGCGCACCGCAGCCGCAACCAACCTCGGGACCCACATCGAGCAGATGGTCCAGGCATGCTGCTCGTTCGGTTCCGTGCTCGTCTGCACGACCGCGAGCAACGAAGCAGGTCTGGTGCCGCTTGGCCAGGAGGTGGTCGATGCGCTCGGCGCCGAGGAGCGCGCTGAGGTGGATCGTGAACTGGCCGTGGCCCGGACAGCAGCGACTGGCGATGCCGTGGCCGCCGAAGCAGCCGCGCGAGCCGTGATCGCACGCGTGCCTCAGCATGCCGAGGCGCACTTCTGGCTGGGCAAGGCGCGTGCCGTGCAGGGGGACCGAGTCGGCGCCCGGGCGGCGTTCCTGCGTGCGCGGGACTGCGACACGATGCCCTGGCGACCGACGAGCGCCACCGAACAGGCGATCCGAGATGCGGCTCAGCGAACAGGCGCGACGCTGTGTGATGTTGCCGAATCGTTTCGCACCATGAGCCCCGAGGGCGCGACCGGGTGGGAACTGCTCGATGACCACGTCCACCCCAGTCTGCGCGGCCAGGCCGAAGCCGCGCGGCTCATGGCGAATGCGATCCTTGGGATGCCGGCCATGCCGAAGGGTGAGCCCATTGCCGAAGGGTTCGACTGGTCGGCGATGGCTGCACGACTCGGAGCCAATCCTTGGGATGCATGGCGCGTCGATCACACGCTTCGGGTGCTCTTCGGCGTGCCGTTCATGAAGCGTTCCAACGCGGATGCGTTCGCGCGCTTCGATCGCGCGGCCGGAGCCCTCGAAGGATCGGTGTCGCCCGCCATCCGTGCCGTGCTCGAGGAGTGGAAGACCACGCGGCCGCACGCCGGAGCGCAACGGCCGGTCACGGGCATGGTGGCGCGTGCACTGTTGCGCGAGGGCCGGGCTGCCGATGCCGAGCCGCTCTATTCGATCGCGCTGGGACAAGTCCCCGGCTACATGAGCTGGAGCCTGGAGTACGCCTACTTCCTGCTTGCCTGTCGCGAGAAGATCAAGCCCTCGCTCGATGCCGCGGACCTGCAACTGGCAGCCGACGCGATCGCGCGTGGGCGGTTCCTGCTCGCGCACGGCGAATCCGGCTCGGGATTCACTGAGCGTTACGTTGGCCGACTGCATCAGCTTCGGGGGGAATGGGCCGACGCGATTCCCTTCCTGCTCGCCGCACGCCCGCGGATGCAGGCGGAGGACCTGGTCGCCTGCGATCAGGCGCTGGTCGCCTCGTACATCAGGCTCGGCAGGACTGCCGAAGCCCTTGCACTCTGCGAAGAGGGCATTCGCTCCAGCGGTCGGTTCGCAACGATCTACCAGCGGCTGCGCGAGCAGGTCCAGCAGGGCAAGTGAGCGCGACTGCCGCGCGAGCCACGCCGAAGCAGCGATCAGGACAGCCTGAGCCGCGAGGCGAGTTCAGCGCGGCGCTTCACGCCCAGCTTGACGTAGATGCGCTTGCCGATCGTCGCGACCGTGTTGAGCGACACGCCCAGCGCGGTGGCGATCTCAGGACGGGTCTTGCCTGCGGCGAGCATCGCCGCGACCTGGCGTTCCCGTGGAGAGAGCGCATGCATGCCCGTGCTCGCCGAGCGTGCGGCGACCTCCTCGGCGCGGTCGCGGTTGACCACATACAGCTGGGGCATCGGCAGCGTGGGCGGATCCGCCGGCACGGCCTCGATCATGATCTGGAAGTTGCAGTCTTGGGGCTGTGATGCATTGATGTCGCGGATCTCAGACTGCACGCTGATCATGTAGTCGTGGATCTGGCGCACCATGCGCTTGAGTTCATCGATGTGGTGGGGCTTGAGCGAAGCCGAGCAATACGACCGATGCCGCCAACGAAGCGGCTCTGCACTGACTGCATCCCCCTCCTGGGCGAAGAACGCCTGGATGGCCGCGCGGCCTGAACCCAGCACGCGGTCGCTGAACTCGCGTGCAAGCCGGAGGTGCTGCTGATCGCTGGGGTCGTAGGACAGCACGATGGCTTCGTGCTTGCTGCGGTAGGTGGGCGAGCGTCGTTCGGCGCGGATGGGGAGCTTGTCCAGCAGCCCTGCGGTCGCCAGCAGATCGAGGCTGGTCTGCGCCGTTCCGGCGTCGCAGTGGGCGAGCGTGGCGATCTCGTCGACCGAGCAGGGCTTGGTGAAGCGACGCACGAGTTCCCAAACCGCAAGAGCGAGCGGGTTGGCAAGGATTTCAGCGACATCCTGGTTGGCGATGTCGACGATCGCGGCGGACATTGACCCATTATGCCGAAAGGCGGACCGCGAACCGACAACTTTTGGATGCTCCGCGCAAGTGTGGTCCACTCGTCGCCCCATCGGGTGCAGGGGTGAATATGACCCGAGATCCTGTTGATTTCATTCATTGCTGGCGAGGCCCATGGCCCGCAGACCCTGGCGGCCATGGGCCGCCGCTCGCTGCGTGGGCCACTTCTGCAGCGGGCGATCCGCGCGCAAAAGCGACGAAGCCGAAGGCTTGGCCTTCGGCTTCGAGCGTTGCAAGCGGGTGAAGGGGATCGAACCCTCGACATCTACCTTGGCAAGGTAGCGCTCTACCGCTGAGCTACACCCGCACTGAGCCCGCCTGCGGTCACTGGCGGGAGAGGAACTATACCGTTCCCACACGACAGCGCAAGTGAATCAATCGATGCGCGTGGGAGTCCGAGAAC
>JASGCG010000050.1 GCA_030054235.1 Bacteroidia bacterium | reverse complement strand
TAGCCGCGGCCGCGCTCGACGGTGAGCTGCATCTCGAGCGACACGTCGCCGGTCAGGGTCGCGATGTGACGATCCTTGTTCACGATCATCACGCCGGCCGGGCACTCGATGTGCTCGGCTGTGACGGTGCCCTTGCCCTTGGCGCGCAGGCGCAGAACCTGCGATTCGTCGCCGTCCATGTCCACGATCAGGTCCTTGCAGTTCAGCAGGATTTCGGTCACGTCCTCGAGGACGCCGGGGATCGTGCTGAACTCGTGCGACACGCCGCCGATCTGCACGCTGGTGACCGCAGCACCCTCGAGGCTCGAGAGCAGGATGCGGCGGATGCTGTTGCCGATGGTCGTGCCGAAGCCGCGCTCGAACGGCTCGGCCACGAAGCGGCCGAAGGTGTCGGTGCGCGAGGCGGGATCAACGAGGACGGCGGCAGGAAGTTCAAGGCCGCGCCAACGGATGTGCATGGTGAGTCTCCAAGGTCCGGCAGGACAGGTTCTTCGGGACCGGTCAGCCTGCCTCGATCGGATGCTCCAGACCGCTGCCGGGCGGACCGGGCCCCTTCGGTGAGGCAGGAAAAGTTGGACGGATCAGTGTAGCGGACGCGCCATGAGGATCACATACGGCGCTTCTTGGGCGCCCGGCAGCCGTTGTGGGGCACGCCGGTGTGGTCTTCGATGGTGAGCACGCGCAGGCCTGCCGCACCAAGGGCGGTCACGGCGCTCTCGCGGCCAGGACCGGGACCCTTCACGCGGACATCGCACTCGCGCATGCCGACGCGCTTGGCCTTGCTGGCGGCGCGCTCGCTGGCACGGCTCGCGGCGAACGGGGTCGCCTTGCGGGCGCCCTTGAAACCGGCCGTGCCGGCCGAGTCCCACGCCACCGTCTCGCCGTTGAGGTCGGTGATGGTGACGATGGTGTTGTTGAAGGACGCGTGCACGTGCACGATGCCCTTGACGACGTTCTTGCGGACCTTCTTCTTGGTAGCCATGGTGTGTTCCTTGGGGGGCTCGGGGCCGGATCAGCCCTTCACGCCCTTCTTGCCGGCGACCGTCTTCTTGCGGCCCTTGCGGGTACGGGAGTTGGTGCGGGTGCGCTGGCCGCGGGCCGGGAGGCCCTTGCGGTGACGGTCGCCGCGGTACGAGTGGATTTCCTTCAGGCGCTGGATCTGCGTCTGCACCTGGCGGCGCAGGGCGCCCTCGACGAGGTGGCTCTCGTCGATCTCGGCGGCGATCGCCGCGAGCTCCTGGTCATTCAGCGTGTGCGCGCGACGGTCGGGATCGATGCCGCACTTGCCCAGGATGTCGGTCGCGACCTTCTGGCCGATCCCGTGGACATACTGGAGGGACACGATGATCTTCTTCTTCTCGGGGATGTCGACGCCTGCGATACGTGGCATGGTCTGGTCCTTTCGGTTCGGTCGTTCAGCCCTGCCGCTGCTTCAGGCGGGGATTCTTCTTGTTGATGACGATGCGCTTGCCCTTGCGGATGACGATCTGGCAATCCTTGGTGCGGCGCTTGATGCTGCTTCGGACTTTCATGGTGTGCTCCGTGTGGTTCCTTGTGATGGCCAGTGGGCTCACTGCTGACGGAAGACGATCCGACCCTTGGTCATGTCGTACGGGCTGAGTTCGACGGTGACCCGGTCGCCAGGCGTGATGCGGATGAAGAACTTCCTCATCTTGCCGCTCACGTAGGCGATGATCTCCTGGTTGTTCGGCAGCTTGACCCGGAACTTGCTGTCCGGGAGGGCTTCCGTCACCTCGGCTTCGAGAGAGATCTTGTCTTCCTTGGGCATGGGCTCCTTTGTGGTGGTGCGGGGGTGATGCGGGGCTCAGGTCGCCCGGGCGCTCCGGATGCGCGGGCCGTCCTGGGCACCGTCGCTGAGGAAGCCCGAGTAATTGCGCATGAGGAGGTTCGCCTCCAGGCGCTGGACGATGTCGAGGGCGACGCTCACCACGATGAGCAGTCCCGTGCCACCGAGGAACTGGCTCACGTACGGCGGCACGCCGAAGGCCTCGGAGACGAGCGTGGGGATGATCGCGATGACGCAGAGGAAGCCGGCGCCGACATACGTGATGCGGCTGATGACATCCTCGAGGTACTCGGCGGTGCGCGGGCCGGGGCGCACGTTGGGAATGAAACTGCCGTGTTCCTTGAGCTGCTTGCTCATCTCCTCGGGCGACATCTGGATGGTGACCCAGAAGTAGCTGAAGACGTAGATCAGCACGATCTCGACGAGCACGTACGGGTACGCGCCCATCTGGAAGTTCTGCGCGAGGAAGGCCGTCGACTCGACGAGCCACTGGCTCCATCCGCCGGACGTGGCCAAGCCGGCGAGCCAGCCCAGGATCATGCTCGGGAAGATCATCAGGCTGCTGGCGAAGATGATCGGCATGACGCCGGCGTGGTTCAGGCGCAGCGGCAGGTAGTGGCGGCCACCGCCGTACATGCGGCGACCGGAGACGTGCTTGGCCTGCTGGATCGGGATGCGCCGCGTGGCCACGGTCATGATGACCGCACCCATGACGACCGCCACGAAGCAGGCGACCAGGAGCACGAGGCCCAGCGCGCCGACCTTGCCGTCGGAAGCCTGGACGCTCGGGTTGAAGTTGTCGAACAGCCACTGGATCGCGGCCGGCATGCGTGCCAGGATGCCCGCGGTCAGGATGATCGAGATGCCGTTGCCGATGCCGAACTTGTCGATCTGCTCGCCAAGCCACATCAGGAAGAGGCTGCCGGCCACGAGCGCGGTGACGCCCGAGACGTAGAAGACCATGCGGCCGCCGCCCGACACGTACTGCGGTTCGACCAGGTTCTGGCTGTAGAGGTAGCCCAGCCACATGAAGCCCTGCACGAAGCAGAGCGCCACGGTGGCGTAGCGGGTGTACTCCATCACCTTCTGCTGGCCCGACATGCCTTCCTTCTTCAGCGCGGCCAGCGGCGGATAGACCGTCTGGAGCAGCTGGAAGATGATCGACGCCGTGATGTACGGCGCGATGCCGAGGCCGAACACCGTGCTCTGCTGCAGGCTGCCGCCCGAGAAGATGCTGGCGAACTGGAGCAGACGACCGAAGCCCGTGGCATCTTCGGTGGCCTTTTCGGCCAGGTTCGACAGCGCGGCCTGATCGACCCCGATGAGCGGGATCCAGAATCCAACGCGGTAAATGACCAGCATGCCCAGCGTGAAGAGCACGCGGTTGCGCAGGTCAGGGATGCGGAAGATGTTCAGGAAGGCGCTCAGCATGGGATGGGCATCACGCGACGGTGACGCTGCCGCCGGCCTTCTCGATCTTGGCCTTGGCGGTCTCCGAGAACTTGCCGGCCGTGACCGACAGCTTCTTGGCGAGGTCGCCGGTGCCGAGCACCTTGACCGGGAGCTTGCGATTGCGCACGAGGCCGACCTTCACCAGCGCGTCGAGGTCGACGTGCGCGCCGGCATCGAAGTGCTTCTCGAGGTCCGACACGTTCACGACCGCGTAGGTCGTGGCGAAGGCGTTCTTGAAGCCGATCTTGGGGAAACGGCGCATGAGCGGCGTCGAACCACCCATGTAGCCAGGGCGGCTGGTCCAGCCTGCGCGGCTCTTGGCACCCTTGTGGCCACGACGGCTCGTGCCGCCGATGCCGGAGCCTTCACCGCGGCCGCGACGCATGCGCTTGGTGTGCGCGCCGGCCTTCTTCGTAATGTCATGGATCATCATGTGAGCTGCGCTCCTCTGCTTGTGCTCGGTGTTCGTTCGTGTTCGGGATCAGCCTGCCGAAGGGGCATCGGCCGAGGGGGCTTCGGCAGCCGGTGCGGCAGGAGCCGCGGCCGGAGCTGCTGCGGGGGCTGGCGCCTCGCCACCATCGAATCGGCGACCACCACCACGGGGACCGCCACGCTGGCCGCCACGACGGCGATCGTCGCCGACGGTGTTGACCGGGGCTTGGGCGCGCGGGCCGCCCGACGACTTGGGCATGAACGCCATGCCGCGCGCGATGGCATCTTCCACGGCGGTCGTGCCGAGGGTGACGCCGCGCAGCGCTTCGACGCGCTCGCGGGTCTGCAGCATGGCCAGCGCATCGAAGGTGGCCTTGACCAGGTTCTTCGGGTTGCTGCTGCCGTAGGCCTTGCTCAGGCAATCCTTGACGCCGAGCAGTTCAAGCACCGCGCGCACGGCGGCGCCGGCCTTGATGCCCGTTCCCGGGCTCGCCGGCACCAGTACCACCTTCGACGCGCCGAAGCGGCCTTCGACCGTGTGCGGCACGGTGGTCGCCTGGATCGGATAGCGCTTGGTCTTGCGACGCGCCTCGCGGGTGGCCTTCTCGACCGCCTGCGGGACCTGGTTGCTCTTCGCGTAGCCCACGCCGACTTCGCCGCGGCGATTGCCGACGACGACGAGTGCGGCGAAGCTGAAGCGACGGCCGCCTGCGACCGTGGAGCTGGTGCGGTAGACGCCCACGGTGATGGCGTCGGTTCCGTTGTCTTCAAGCATCTCTGCCATTGGTGGTCCTTGGTGGTTGGCTCAGAACTGCAGGCCGGCGGTGCGAGCCGCTTCGGCGAGGGCCTTGATGCGGCCATGGAATCGGAAACCGTTGCGGTCGAACACGACCTTCTGCACGCCAGCCTTCATGGCGCGCTCGGCGACGGCCTTGCCGACGGTCGCCGCAGCGGTGGAGTTGCCGCCCGGTGCCGCGCCATCGACATCGCGGGTGCTGGCGCTCGCGAGCGTACGGCCCGCGTAGTCGTCGATCACCTGCACGTAGATGTGCTTGAGCGAACGGAAGACGGTGAGGCGCGGACGATCCGGCGTCCCCTGGATGCGCTTGCGCAGGCCCTTCTTGCGACGGGTACGCGCGGCGAGCTTCTTGGTGCACTTGTCCATGGTCGTTTCCTAAGGTTGGATCAGGGCGTTGGTTGGGCCTGGGATCAGGCGCCGAAGGCCTTGCCCTGCTTGCGCTGGATGACTTCGTCGGAGTACTTCACGCCCTTGCCGTTGTACGGCTCCGGCTTGCGCTTGCTGCGGATGAGCGAAGCGAAGGCGCCGACCTTCTGGCGGTCGATGCCGGTGATGGTGACGTTCACGCCCTGGTCGACGGCCACGGTCAGGCCATCGGGGATGGCGAGCTCGATCGGGTCGGCGTAGCCGAGCTTGAGGGTGATCTTCTTGCCGGCGACCTTGGCATCCCAGCCGACGCCGACGATCTCGAGCTTGCGCTCGTAGCCCTTGGTCACGCCGGCAACCATGTTGTTCAGGGTCGCGCGGGTGGTGCCCCAGTAGGCACGGCGATTGCCGAGGTCGATCTTCGCCGGATCGTCGACCGTGCAGGTGATGGCCTTCTCGGCCTCGCTGAAGTCCACCTTGACCTCGGGGCGGTAGACGAAGCTCGTCTTGCCCTTCGGCCCTTCGATGCTGACGGTGCGGCTGGCGGCGTTGACCGCGACCTTCACCCCGCCGGGGACCGGGATCGACTTCTTTCCGATGCGTGACATGGTTCGCTCCTGTTGTTCCGGTGGTTCAGCTGACGGTGGCCACGACTTCGCCGCCGACGCGCATCTCGCGCGCCTTGCGGTCGCTCATGACACCGCGGCTCGTGCTCACGATGGCGATGCCGAGACCCTGCTGCGGACGCGGCAGCGAGTCACAGCCCTTGTAGATGCGGCAACCCACGCTCGAGACGCGCTCGAGGCGGTGGATCAGGCTTTCGCCGCGCTCGCCGTACTTCAGGGCGACGCGAAGCACGCCCTGCCGGCCGTCGTCGACGACCTCGAAGCCGCCGAGGTAGCCCTCGTCCACGAGCACCTGGAGGATGCCGCGGTTCAGCTTGTTGTTCAGGCAGGTCACGCTCTTGCGGTTCTGCTTCACCGCATTGCGGATGCGGGTGAGCATGTCGGCAGTCAGGTCTTGGAGGCTCATGTGTTGCTCCTGGGTTCGGTGTCGATCACCAGCTCGCCTTGCGCATGCCCGGGATGAGGCCCTGGAGGGCCAGCTCGCGGAGCATGATGCGGCTGATGCGGAACTTGCGGTAATAGCCGCGGGCGCGGCCGGTCAGCTCGCAGCGATTCCGCTTGCGGGTGCTGAACTTGGGGGTCTGCTTCATTCGGGCGAAGGTGCGCTTGCTTGCCATGGTTGGTCCTTCGTGGGTCAGACGATGCGCTTGCCGTTCTCGTCACGCCGCTCGAACGGCATGCCGAGCTCACCGAGGGCGAAGCGGCTCATCTTGGGGTTGCTGTTGCGGAACACGATGTTGATGTTCATGCCATGGCTGAAGTTCACGTTCGCCATGTTGATCTCGGGCCACACCGACTGCTCGGTCAGGCCGCAGGAGTACGAGCCGCCCTTGTCGAAGGCGCGGTCACCTAGACCGCGGAAGTCCTTGATGCGGGGCGTGGCCAGGTTGATGAAGCGATCCATGAAGGACCACATGCGCTCGCGGCGCAGGGTGACCATGAAGCCGCTCGGCGCGCCCTCGCGCACCTTGAAGTTGCTGACGCTCTTCTTGGCGAGCACCATGATCGGCTTCTGGCCGCTGATGGTCTTCAGCGTGCTGATCACCGTGTCGCGGTACTCGGGCTTGAGCTTCTGGTTCTCGAGCTGCTTGCCGACGCCGACGTTGATCACGATCTTCTCGATCGTGGGCGCCTGGTTGACGTTGACCAGACCGAACTCCTTGATGAGCTTCGGCGTGACGGTCTCGGCGAACAGCTGCTGCAGCCGGGGGGTCGGGGTGGATGGGACGGCGTGAGGCATGGTGGTGGCTCCGGGGCTCACTTGGCCTTCTTGGCGGTGCGGGGTCCGTGCAGCGTGGAGAGTTCGGCACCGTTGCGGGCCGCCACGCGCACCTTCGAGCCATCGGACTTCGTGGCGAAGCGCACGCGGGTGGGCTTGCCATCGACGACCGGGCTCACGTTGCTCATGTGGATGGGCAGTTCCATCTCGACGATCGCGCCCTGGGGACGGCCCTGGGTGGGCTTGAGGTGGCGCTTGTGGATGTTCACGCCGCGCACCACGACCCGGTTGGCCTTGGTGTCGACCGAGACGATCTCGCCGGTCTTGCCCTTGTCATCACCGGCGGTGACGATGACGACGTCACCCTTCTTCACGTGCGCTGGCATCAGACCACCTCCGTCGCAAGGCTGACGATCTTCATGTAGTTCTTCTCGCGCAGCTCGCGGGCGACCGCACCGAAGATGCGGGTGCCGCGCGGGTTGCCGTCGTCGTCGATCAGCACGCACGCGTTCGTGTCGAAGCGCACGTAGCTGCCGTCGTCGCGGCGCACCGGGTACGACGCACGGACGATGACGGCCTTCGCCTTGTCGCCGCTCTTGACGTCGCCGTTGGGAATCGCGCTCTTGATGGCCACGACGACCTTGTCGCCGACGGTCATGGTGAGGCGGCGGAAGCGGCCGCGGGCGGTGCTCGCGCCGAGCACGCCGATGACCATCACTTCCTTGGCGCCGCTGTTGTCAGCGACATCGAGCCTGGTTTCCTTCTGGATCATGTCAGTTGCCGGGCGTCAGGCGCCCGCCTCCTCTGGCTTGTATTCGAGACCGGCCGGCGCGCGCTCGACGATGCGCACGAGCGCCCACGACTTCGTCTTGGACACGGGGCGGCACTCGGCGACCTCGACGCGGTCGCCGCGGCGGCTCTCGTTGTTCTCGTCATGCACGTGCAGCACGGTGCGGCGCTGGACGAACTTGTTGTAGCGCGGGTGCTTGGCGACGTAGGCCACGACGACCTTGCGCGTCTTGCTGGTGCGGTCGCTCTCGACCACGCCCACCACGCGGGGGCTGTTTTCAGGCAGCACCAGGGGCTTCTTCAGGCTCATCGGGCGGTCTCCTTCTTGGTGGCGCGGGTGTTCTGCTCGGTGAGCAGGCGGGCCACGTCACGCTTGATCTTGCCGAACTGCGAGTGGTCGTTGACCTTCTCGACCATGGTCTGCACGCGGAGGTCGTACAGGCGGCGCTTGAGCCCCTGCACCTCGGCGGAGATCTGCTCGTCGGTCAGCTTGCGGATGTCCTTGGCTTCCATGTCTGGTTCCTCGGTTGGTCCTGGGTCAGACGGCCAGCCGGCGGCCGACGAAGCGGCAACGGATGGGCATCTTGTGGGCGACGCGGGCGAGGGCCTGCTTGGCAAGCTCCTCGGACACGCCGGCGATCTCGAACAGCATCGTGCCGGGCTTCACGCAGGCCGCCCAGTACTCGACATCGGCCTTGCCGGTACCCATTCGGGTTTCCAGCGGCTTCTTCGAGATGGACTTGTGCGGGAAGACGCGGATGTACAGCTTGCCCTGGCGGCGCAGGAAGTGCTGGGCAGCAATGCGGCCGGCTTCGATCTGGCGCCCGCTCACCCAGTGGGTGTCGAGGGCCTGGAGGCCGTAGTCCCCGTAGGCGACGTAGTTGCCGCGCGTGGCGTTGCCCTTCATCTTGCCGCGCTGCATCTTGCGGTGCTTGACTCGTTTTGGCATCAAGGCCATGGTTCAGTCCTCTCTGGATCCGTTGGTCGTTGGGGAACTCAGCGACGTCCGCGGGCGCGCGCAC
>JASGCG010000049.1 GCA_030054235.1 Bacteroidia bacterium | reverse complement strand
TCCCGGCGAGCCGCGGTCAGCCCATTCGCCAATCGATCACCAGTTTGCCGCACTGGTCCCCCGCCTCAAGTCGCTCGAACGCTGCTTGGGCCTGGCTGGGTGCAAAGACCTGATCCACGACCGGACGGATCGCTCCCGACCGCAGCAGGCTCACGACCGATCGGAACTCCTCCATCGTGCCCATGGTGGAGCCGATGATGCTGAGTTGGTTCCAGAAGATTCGCGCGAGGTCAGTGGTCGCATCGGGGCCGGTCGTGCAGCCACAGGTGACCAGCGTGCCGCCGCGGGCGAGTGACTTGATGCAGGCCATGTGGATCGACGTGCCCACGCTCTCGGCCACGACGTCGACGCCGCGACGACCGGTGACCCCGCGCACCTGCTTGCTCCAATCGGAACCATCATCGAGGATCGCATGATGCGCCCCGAGTTCGAGCGCGCGATCGAGCTTGGCGCGATGACGGCTCGTCACGATGACGGTGCAGCCGAAGTGACGCGCGATCGCCAGGCTCGCCATGGCCACGCCCCCGCCGATGCCAGGCACGAGCACCGTCTGGCCGGCCTGCAGGCGAGCTCGGGTCACGAGCATGCGCCACGCCGTGAGGTGCGTGAGCCCGAAGGCAGCAGCCTCGATCGGGTCGGCGTTGCCGATCTCGAGCAGGTTGGTGATCGGGGCCTTGAACCGCGCGGCGTTCGCGCCCGGCGTGTGTTCGCCGATCATGGCGATGTCTTCGCCCGCAGGCCACGACCCAGGAACGCTGCGCTGCGGCTGCACGACGGCCGCATTGAGCAGTACGCGCTGGCCGATCCACGCTGGATCGACGCCCTGGCCCACGGATTCCACGATCCCGCAGCCATCGCTGCCGCTCGTGAACGGATAGACGGTATCCACGCCGGGCAGGCCGCGCGCCACCCACAGGTCAAGGTGATTCAGCGCACTGGCCTCGGTGCGCACGATGGCCTCACCGGGACCGACGATGGGATCCGCCGCATCCATGATGCAGGACACATTGGGAGCGACCGGCGAACCTCGACGCGTGGTGACGATGGCCTTCATGGGGTGCGTACACTAGCCCGACCATGTTGATCCTGAGGATTGCCCTCGTGGCCTTGGCGAGCATCGGCTGCGGCGAAGCGCCGGCTCCGACCGCTGCATCCGCGTCTGCACCGCCAACGACCGCGCCGGAACCTGTGACGGCTGCACCACCAGCGGCTGCTGCGCAGACCCCCGCACCGACGACCGCAACGGCCACCGATGCGCCCGCCACGGCGCCGCAGGTTCCGGCATCCGCTGCGGCGCCGCAGGTCACGCCACCCGACGCCGGCGCCGTGACCGTCGATCAGGCGAACGTGGAACTCGGGTTCATCACGCCGCGCTCCACCATCAACCACACCTTCCGCATCACGAACACGGGTGGCATTCCGCTGAAGGTGATGGCCGTCAAGCCCAGCTGCACCTGCACCACGACGATCAACCTTGATGGCAAGGTCATCGCACCGGGCGCCACGCTCGAGGTTCCAGCCAGCATGCGTGCACCGGCCTCGACCGGGCAGAAGCAGGTGATGGTGAATGTGGTGCTCCAAGGACTGCCCAAGGTGATCGAGCTCCGCATGGCCGGCGAGATCGCCTTCCCAGTTCGCGCGACCACGTCCGTGCAGGGCAAGGATGTCCCCTACGTCGATGCCGACACCGATCCGTCGCGCGTGCGCGGTTCGGTCAAGCTGAAGTCGACCGACGGCAAGCCGTTCCTCGTGCGCGCCGTGCAGGGCAAGCCCCCGGTGGTCGAGGCATTCGACCCGTCGAAGGATGCGCCGCGGGCCGAGTACACCGTGGCCTATGACCTCACGAGCTTCCCGAAGGTGCCACCCTACCTGGTGATCGAAACGGACCATCCCGGTGCACGGCTCATTGACCTGCGCGTCCGCCACGCGACCACGCACATCAAGCCGGTCCTGAGCCTCGCCGAGTTTCGCGCAAGCGCCGGGTGCGTGAAGGTCGGCGCTGTCGTTCCGCTCGACATCGAGATCAAGAACCTCGGCATGCTGCAGGTCACCGGCGTGCGCAGCGGCGATCCGCGCTTCACCGCGACCATGGTCGGGCAGACCGGTGATGCCAAGCTCCGCACCGTGGCCTTCTCGATCGTGGCGTCGCCGCAGGCAACCGGCTTCTCGATCATTCCCGTGGTGATCACGGCGCTCGATCCGGTGAGCAAGCGCAACGTCGAGAGCGAACTGCTGGTGCTCGTGCAGGTCGATCCCTGACGATCACCGCGCGTCCAGGCGCGCGAGCGGATCAGCAGGGTCGATCAGCATCCATCCATCGAAGGTGACGTGCGCCGAGCCGGTGATGGTGGGCACGATGTCCGCGCCGATCAGCTCGTAGGTGGCCTCGAAGCGCGTGCCGAGCACGGACTCCTGCACCCACGTGGCACCCGGAGCCAGCCGGCCCTCCGCCGCCAGGCACGCCACCCGAGCGCTCGTGCCGGTGCCACAGGGCGAGCGATCCCATTCCGAGCCGGGACAGAGCACGAAGTTGCGAGCATCGGCGCCGAGGCCGACCTGCTGGCCAGCTCCGCCGTGCGTCGGCGCCAGCGGTGCGCCCGCGCGATGCGCATCGATCGAGAGTTCGACGTGGTCGATGGGCGCACCGTCATCGCCGCGAAGCCCCGCAGCGTCGTAAGCCGCGCGGACCCGCATGCAGAAGGCCGTGAGCTCCTGCACACGATCGACGGCAATGGACATGCCGTGGTCATGGCAGATGAAGAACCAATTGCCGCCCCAGGCGACATCGCCGTGCACGATGCCGTGGCCCGGGACCTCGACCGCGACGCCACGCTGCGCAACCCGGCTGGGCACGTTGCGCACGCTCACGCGCCCATCCGGATGCAGGCGCGCGACCACGGACCCGACCGGGGTCTCGATCACGTGCTCGCCCGGAGCGAGCCGACCGAGCGCGGACAGCGTGCGCACCACGCCGATCGTGCCATGCCCGCACATGCCCAACGTGCCCACGTTGTTGAAGAAGACCACGCCGAACGACGCGCCCGGCAGCGTGGGCGGCAGCACCACCGCCCCGACGAGCCACGCGTAGCCGCGCGGCTCGAGCATGAAGGCGCGCACGATGGGCGCCCACGCATCATCAAGCGCGGCCCGCACCGTGCACGGGTCGCCGGACAGCCCGGGCAGGCCGTCGACCAGCGTTCGCGTGGGTTCACCCTCGGTGTGGCTGTCGACGCAGCGCACGCGCAGCGGTGCATCGGTGATCGGCGCCATGACGGCGGATCGTAGCCGTCGGGGCTACAGTCCTTGGCCAATGACCACGCCCGACGCCTGGCGGATCCTGCACACCGCACGACTCAACAAAGGAACCGCCTTCACCGAGGCCGAGCGCGAACGCCTCGGCATCACCGGCCTTCTCCCGGATGGCGTGGAAGGGCTCGACACGCAGCTCCTGCGCATGCGCGCGCACCTGGAGGCAAAGCCCACGTCGCTCGAGAAGTACATCTACCTCTCGGAACTCCAGGACCGCAACGAGCACCTCTTCTACTCGCTCCTGCGCAGCGACCTGCCGGCATACATGCCGCTGGTCTACACCCCGACCGTGGGCGAGGCCTGCCAGCGGTTCGGTCACATCATGCGCCGGCCGAAGGGCCTGTACATCAGCATGCGACGCAAGGGCCGCGTGGCCGAGATCCTGCGCAACTGGCCGGAGCGTGACGTGCGGTTCATCGTCGTCACCGATGGCGAACGCATCCTCGGGCTGGGCGACCTGGGCGTCTGCGGCATGGGGATCCCCGTCGGCAAGCTTGCGCTCTACACCGCGTGCGCGGGCGTGCCGCCCGAGGCATGCCTGCCGGTGGTGCTCGACGTGGGCACCAACAACGAGTCGTTCCTCGCGGATCCGCTCTACCCGGGCGCGCGCCACCTGCGCGTGGCGGGCGACGAGTACTTCGACTTCGTCGATGAGTTCGTCGAGGCCGTGCAGGAGGTCTTCCCCCGCGCGTGCATCCAGTTCGAGGACTTCACCAACAAGACCGCGATCCCGCTGCTCGAGCGCTACCGCGACCGCGTCTGCTGCTTCAACGACGACATCCAGGGCACGGCCTCGGTGGCGGTCGCCGGGCTGTTCGGGGCCGCGCGCATGATGGGCTCGGCCATGCGAGACCATCGATACCTCTTCTTCGGCGCCGGCAGCGCCGCCGTGGGGATCGCCGACCTCATCTGCATGCAGCTCATGCGGGAAGGCCTGCCGGAAGGCGATGCCCGCGCGCGCTGCTGGTTCATGAACTCGAAGGGCCTGATCACGAGCGCATCGCCCGGCCTGGCCGACTACCAGCAGCGCTACGCGCACCCCTTCGCCGGCGGCAGCGCCGCGACGCTGATCGAAGCCGTGCGCGCGGTGCGGCCGAGCGTGCTCATCGGCGTGAGCACGGTGGCCAAGGCCTTCAGCGAGGAGGTCATCCGCGAGATGGCCTCGCTCAACCGGCGGCCGGTCATCTTCCCGTACAGCAACCCGACCTCGCGCAGCGAGTGCACGGCCGAGGAGGCGATCCAGTGGTCGGGCGGCCGCGCGATCTTCGCCAGCGGCAGCCCGTTCCCACCGCTGCACCATGATGGGCGGCTGTTCGTGCCGGGCCAGGGCAACAACGTCTACATCTATCCCGCGGTGGGCTTGGCGGTCTACGCCACCGGCGCGCGCCGCGTCACCGATGAGATGTTCCTGGTCGCTGCCGAGGCCCTCGCGGAACGCGTGACGGACCAAGACCTCGACGTGGGGCTCATCTACCCACCGATGTCGGGCATCGTCGAGACCAGTTCGTTCCTCGCCGCACGCGTGGCGCGGCTGATCGTCGAGCGCGGGCTCGCCACGGAGCAGTCGGCGATCGATGGCGTCGAGCACATGGAGGAGCTGATCCACCGCGTGCAATACGACCCGCACTATCCATCGATGCTCGGCTGAGGCGACGGCAGCAGGTAGCCTGCGGCGATGCACCTTGAGCACGCCACGTGGCGCGGCGTCATGCCCGCGATCACCACGCCCTTCGACGCCCGCGGCGAGATCGATCACGCCTTCCTCGCGCGCCATGCCGCATGGCTGGTGGAGGCTGGGTGCACCGCGATCATCGCACCCGGGTCGCTCGGTGAAGGGAGCACGCTGTCGCATGCCGAGCGCGTGGATCTCTGGCGCACGCTGCTGCAGGCCGTTGGCGGGCGCGTTCCGATCGTGGCCGCGATCGCCTCCGCCAGCACGCGAGAAGCCGTCGCGCTGGCACGCGATGCCGCAGCGACCGGCTGCGGCGGCTTGATGGTGCTGCCGCCCTATGTGCACAAAGGGCCATGGGCCGAAGTCGAGGCGCACATGGATGCGGTGTTCGCGGCCACGCGACTGCCGTGCATGCTCTACAACAACCCGCATGCCTACGGCGTCGACATCGATGCGAAGCAGGTGGCGGGGTTCGCCGCTCGGCACGCCAACCTGCACGCGGCGAAGGACTCCAGCGGTGATGCGCGTCGCACGACCTCGCTGCGCGCCGAGTTGGGCGACCGAGTGGCCTGCTTCGTCGGCCTCGATGACATGCTCGTCGAGGGCGTGGCCGCCGGTGCAGTGGGCTGGGTGGCCGGACTGGTCAATGCGCTGCCCCATGAGAGCGTGCGGCTGTTCGACTTGGCCCGTGCCGGACGGATGGACGAGGCCACCGCGCTCTATCGCTGGTTCCTGCCGCTCCTGCGGATGGACACGGTGCCTGAATTCGTGCAACTCATCAAGCTGGTGCAGAGCGAAGTCGGCATGGGCTGCGAGCGGGTGCGCGGGCCGCGGCTACCGGTGTCAGGGCCCGCTCGCGAAGCGGCCCTGTCCACGATCCGCGGCGCGCTCGCTGCAAGGCCGTCCGTGGCTGGTTGATCTTTCGTTGCGTTTGTCAACACTGTCGGCCTGACGGCGCGTAGCCTGCTTCGATGCGCATCCTGATCCTCGGTGGAACCGGTTTCCTCGGCCCGCACCTCGTCGAGCAAGCGATGGCGAAGGGCTGGACCATCACGCTCTTCAATCGCGGCAAGACCGACCCAACTCGCTTTGCGGGCGATGCATTCAAGGGCATCGTCCAGCTGAAGGGCGACCGCGATCCCGCCAAGGGCGATGGGCTGAAGTCGCTCGAGGCGCTCGTGGCCTCGATGCGCAAGGAAGGCACGCGCTTCGACGCGGTCATCGACAATTCGTCGTACGTGCCGCGCATCACGAAGGCATCGGCCGAACTGCTTGAGCCGGTCACGCACCTCTACCAGCTCGTGTCGACGATTTCGGTCTTCACCGACAATGCCGTGGCGCCCGATGAGTCGACGCCCGTGGGCACGATTCCCGATCCGACGGTGGAACAGGTGACCGGAGAGACCTACGGACCGCTCAAGGCGCTGTGTGAGCAGCAGGCCGCGCTGGTGTTCCGCGATCGGTCGTGCGTGGTGCGCCCGGGCCTCATCGTGGGGCCCGGCGACGATTCGTTGCGGTTCACGTACTGGCCCGTGCGCATCGCGCGCGGCGGACGTGTGCTCGCACCGCGCGCACCGAAGCCCGCCGACGTGCGCGTGCAGTTCATCGACGTCCGTGACCTTGCGTCGTTCATGCTCAAGCTCGTGGAGGATGGCCATGCCGGGACGTACCTCGCCAACGGTCCCGAGGGACCGCTGAGCTTCGAGGAGATGCTCGCGGGCATCAAGGCGACGGTGAGCGATCCCGTGGAGTTTGCCTGGTGCGACGAGCAGTGGCTCCTCGAGCAAAACGTTGCACCGTGGATGGGACTGCCGCTCTGGATCCCGCAGATGCCCGAGTACGCCGGATCGGGTCGCGCCAACTGCACCAAGGCCTTCAGCGCAGGCCTCACGTGCCGACCGCTCGCAGAGACCGCCCGCGACACCATCGCGGACTTCGAGCGCACCAAGGCCGAGCGACCCGCGACCTTCGCGTGGGGCGGACGTGCGCCCGGCATCAGCGCCGAGCGCGAGGCGGAACTGCTCAAAACGTGGGACGCGCGCGGCTGATCCGCACAACGATCGTTCAGCGAAGCAGCGGCGGCCTGTACTGCGGGAGCACGGCGTCGTAACAGCGCCGGGCTGCGAACCGGAGCATGCTGGTGGGGAAGCCGACGGCCGTGTGCGCAGCGGTGCCGGTTGCGGGGAATGGCCCGCCATGCACCATGGACTCCGTGACGGTCACCCCCGTGGGCATCTTGTTCAGGAGCAGCCTGCCGCAGTGAGGTCGAAGCTGTGCGAGCCACGATGCCGCGGTGTCATGCGTGGTGCCGGCGTCGCACCAGAGGCCGCTGGTCAATTGCCCGCCGATGGCGGCATAGATCGATGCGGGATCGACGCCGTCGAGCGCAAGCACGAGGCCGAAGGGACCGAAGACCTCGTCGAGCATGCTGGCCTTGAGCGCCGCGGAAGCGCTTGCGCTGCAGAGCGCCGGCCGGACCCGAGCGCCGCCGGCGGAGCGCGTCGCAGGATCCGTATGCAGGACGGCACCGGCCGTGCGGAGGCGCTCGATGCTGCTGCGGAAGTCGGAAGCACCTTGGATGCTCAGCAGCGTGGCGTCGTCCATGGCATCGAACTGCGGGGCCAGTCGCGCCACGATGCGGTCCTGCACGACGCGGTCGTGAACCAGAAGCAGCCCCGGCTTCGTGCAGAACTGCCCTGCCCCGAGCGTCACGCTCTGCAGCCATGCATCCGCACAGGCATCGATCGACGCAGGGTCCGTCGCCAGCAGCCACACGGGGTTCACGCTCGACATTTCGAGGAAGGCCGGCACGCCGACGCGGTCGCACGTTGCCTTGATCGACAGGCCCGCCCGACGGCTGCCCGTGAAGGCCACGGCACCGATCGACTGCTCGATGAGCGTTGCCAGGTCCGTCGGATCCGCATGCGCCATGAACTGGAAGCACCCGGCGGGCATGCCGGTGGCCTGCGCAGCGCGGTGCACGCACTCGGCCAGCAGCACGCCTGTCCCGGGGTGCAACGGATGCCCCTTGGCGATCACCGCATGGCCGCTGGCGAACGCAGCGACCGTGTCGCCGCCAACGCAGCCGTGATAGGCGAGCGGAAAGTTGTTCGGGCCGATCGAGAGCACCGGCCGATCGAGAGGCTCGAGCATGGAGGCGATGCCTGCGGCCAGGTCGCGGCGTGGACGCCGCCAACTGACCTGCTCACCGAAGCCCGCATCGCCTGCGAGGGCACGATCGATCGCAAGCTGCTCGGCATCGCAGCACGCGGCAGCCTGCTCCAGTTGCAGCAGCGTGCGCCCGAACTCGACGCTGGCCAGGCGGGGCTCGGCGGGCAGGGCCGTTTCGCGATGCGCCATGTCCACGATGGAGTGCTTGGCGCCCTGCAGCTCGACGGCGATCCGTCGCAGGAAGGCACCCAGTCGAGCTGGCTCGTCGAGGGCCAAGCGCGCCATGTGCGGCTGTGCTGCGGTCGCGGCACCAGCCATGGCCGACAGTTCGTTCGCCGTGCTGATGGGGTAGAGCGTGGTCAGGACCTGATCATCGATCGGGC
>JASGCG010000048.1 GCA_030054235.1 Bacteroidia bacterium | reverse complement strand
TGCTCGTGCCGTACACGGCGATCGTCGATCAGGGCGGTCGCCTGCAGATCCAGGCCTCGCCCACGGTCGCGTTCCCCTTCACGAGCCCCGTCGAACTGCCGAGCGTGCTCAAGCCCGAGGGCGTCATGCTCTCGATGCGCGGAAGCTGGTCGACCGTCGGCGGCGAGCGCGTGCTGCAGGTTCGCGAGGCGGGCTTCGCGCCCACAGCCACCACCTCGCCGATGCGCCTGTGCATCTTCCTGACCGATGGCTACGTCGGCAACGATCGCGGCATCGTCGCGGCGGTGCGGGCGAACGCCGGCACTACACGGGTCTTCAGCTTCGGCATCGGCAACAGCGTGAATCGCTGGCTGCTTGATGAGATGGCACGCGCCGGTCGCGGCGAGAGCGAGTTCGTCACGCTCGAGGCCAGCGCCGATGAGGCGGTCGAGCGGCTCACCCGCCGGATCCAGACGCCGGTCCTTGCGGATGTCTCGGTCGCGTTCGAAGGGATCGACGCGACGGCGATCACGCCCACGCTGATCCCCGATCTTTTCGATGCCAAGCCGATCGTGGTGCATGCGCGCTACACGAAGCCCGGCAGCGGCACGGTGATCGTGCGCGGCCGCACCGGCGGCGGTCCGTGGGAACGCCGCATCCCGGTGCAACTGGTCGGGCCCGGCACGGGCAACGCCTCGGACATGCTGCCGTCGCTCTGGGCACGCAGCCAGGTCGACGATGCGCTGGCCCCGGTCCTCAAGGAACTCGAGCAGGATGCCGTGCCGACCGACGTGCGCCGGCGCGTCACGAGCCTGGGCGAAGGCTGGCAAGTCATGACGCCCTTCACGAGCTTCGTGGCGATCGAGAAGGCGCGCGTGACCGTGGGCGGTCGAGCCTTGCTCGTGCCGGTGCCGATCGAACTGCCGCAAGGCACGCGGTTCGACGGGTTCTTCGGCGAGTGGCGCGGTGGACCGATCCCGATGGTCGAGAGCATGTCGCGCGGTACTTTCGGCTCGGCGGGCGATGACGAAAACAGGCGCGAGTCCTTCGGTGTTCCGCCTGAGTCGGCGCCGAGTGCATCGATCGTCGCAGGCGCTGTTCCCGCTCCGACGAGCGCAGCACCTGCGCAGGCTGCAGCGGTTCCTAGCACGCCGCAAGCACCGATCGTGGCGCCGAGCGAGCCTTCCGGTAGCCGCGCCGGCAAGCGCGCGGAGTCGCCCCCACGCAATCGTCGACTCGGCGGTGGCGATGCAGCTGGTGGCATGATCGGTGGAGGCGGCGGAGGCTCTCAAGGAGCGGCTGGTGGATTCGGCGGCGGCACCAAGGACAAGATGGAGTCGCTGTCAATGCGCACAGCGAAGCCTGCAGCACCTGGCTCGCGTGAACAGGCCGACAAGCAGCGCCGCGCGACCGGCGGCCGTGGCGAACCAGCGGCTGGCGCACCGGTGGATCGCGGCATGGCGCGGGATGTGGAATCGGCCAAGCGCAGCAAGGACGCACCGACCGATGCCAAGATTGATGCACTCACTGATGCGCGCTCGGATGCGCCAGCCGAGGTTGACCAAGGATCAGGGGGCGGCGATGGTGCAGGCAACCCCTCTGCACCTGTCGCATCTGCCGAAGATCCCGTCATCGCGCTCTACGACGTCCGCGATCTGGTTGGCCTTGGAGCCGATCCAGCCATCGTCGCGCAAGCGACCGAGCGCTTGGTGCGCGAGTTGCAGAAGCTCACGGGCCGTGAACTTTGGACGGACCAAGGTGGTCGCAGTGCGGCATGGTCGGCACAGGATGGCCTGCTCAGGATCGAAGCCTGGCCGAGCCTGCAGCGCATGATCGACGGTGCCTTGCGCACACGCCGTGCGGCGATGAGTGCAACTGGCGGGATTGATCGTGACCTCGTGCCAGCCGAGTCAGGCGCGGCGATCACGGCCATGCGCACGCGCATCGCCCGCCCGCTCACGACCGCTGAGCTCGATCGCGCGTGGGACCTGTTGGGTGCAGAGCTCTTCCGTGCGGCGCTCCTGGGTGCACCGCCGTCAGCATCGTCGAGCACGATGCCCGATGGCTCGGTCTGGGTCTCGATCGCGGTGAACGAGAACTCCGCGCTCGGCGCGATCGCAGCGCGGCTCTCGGAGCCGGGCATCAACGAGGCGGCGCGCGTCGTGGTCGGTCGGGCGTTGCCGGCCCGACTTGCGGAACTCGTGCAGGATCCCGCCATCACCGCGGTCAACACCCTTCCTGCGCCGTGAATCGATCGATCGTGTCGCTGTGGACAACCTTGCAGAAGGCTCCCGCGCGCGAATGGGCCTCGTACCGTTCCGCCATGGCCGCTGCCTTCACGTCACGGATCGCGTGGGGCGCTGCACAGCGGGCCTGGGGAACGGTGCGCGAGGCCTTCATGGTCGCGCTGCCTCCGTCCCTGGCCATCGGTGCAGTGGGCTTCGTCGTGGCGGTCGTCGGCGCGCCAAGCGGCGCAGCGGTGCTGGATGCATCGCACCCTGCAGGGACTGCAGGGCCGGCTGACCCCGCCACGTTCGGCATGCAGGGTGTGCCCACCCTGTCGCAGGTTCCCATCGTGCCAGCCAAGGTGGGTGTGCTCATCTTCTCGAAGACCGCGGGCTTCCGGCACGACAGCATCGAGACTGGCGTCGCGGCGATGAAGGAACTGCTCGCGCCCACCTGCGTCGTCGAGGCCACCGAGGATTCTGCTGCGTTCACGCCAGCGAACCTCGAGCGGTTCCGCGTGGTTGTCTTCCTCAATACGACAGGCGATGTGCTCGACGATGCCCAACAGCAGGCGTTCGAGCGCTTCATCGAAGGTGGCGGCGGCTACGTCGGCGTGCATTCGGCCAGCGACACCGAGTACGACTGGCCGTGGTACGGCCGGCTCGTCGGTGCGTACTTCAAGACCCATCCTGCGATCCAGGAAGCGGTCGTGCGCAACGAGTCGAAGGACCATCCGAGCATGGCGGGCTGGCCGGCCGAGCTCAAGCGCACCGACGAGTGGTACGTCTACCGGACGAATCCGCGCTCGGTGAAGGGCATGATGATCCTCGCGAGCCTCGATGAGTCGAGTTACACCGGCGGCGGCATGGATGGGGACCACCCGACCTCCTGGTGCCACGAGGTCGGCAAGGGTCGCGCTTGGTACACCGGCGGTGGCCACACCAAGGAATCGTTCGCCGAGCCGCTCTTCCGCAGTCACCTCAAGGGTGGCGTGGAGTGGGCGGGCCGTCGCGCTGGTGCATCGGATGCCGCGCCACCCGCCGCGCAGCCCGCACCTGCTCGCTGAGTCGGGTGCATCCGCACTGCATGGGCTGCGAAGTGCGTGCTCCACAGGAGTCACCCATGAAGATCGCGATCGTCTACCACAGCAAGTTCGGTCACACGAAGGTCGTCGCCGAGTGCATCCATGCGGGCGCAGCCGGCGTCGAGGGCATCGATGCCGTGCTCGTGCCGACCAGCGACCTGCCGGCGCACGGCGATCACGAAAAGGATGCCGGCTGGAAGCACCTGCACGAGGCCACGGCGATCATCTTCGGTTGCCCGACCTTCATGGGCACCGTGACGGCGGACTTCAAGCAGTTCATGGATCACACCGGCGGCATCTGGCATCGCCAAGGTTGGCGCGACAAGCTCGCCGCTGGCTTCACCAACAGTGCGAGCCTCTCGGGCGACAAGCTGCATTGCCTCGATGCGATCATGACCTTCGCGTGCCAGCACAGCATGGTGTGGGTCAGCCAAGGGATCTTCCCCAGTGGCACCGGCGACACACGCATCAATCGCATTGGTTCCTGGACCGGGATGATGGCGCAGTCCGACGGCGACAAGGGGCCTGATCTCACGCCACCGGTTGGCGACCGCGACACGGCACGCCTTTTCGGTGCACGCGTGGCCAAGGCCGCGCTGCGTTGGGGCGCCGCTCAGGGCTGAGTGCATCGCGCCAAGGCCGCGCGCGCTGCCGCCAGCGCCGCATCGACCGCAGGGCCGTTGCCTGCCGATCGCTCGCCTCGTTCGATCGCCTCGAGCAGGATCGGCCGCGCGGCATCGCACGCTCCATCCTGGGCAAGCCAGTCACCAAGCGTCGCCGTGCAGACCATCGTCGATGCATCGCCGATCGGGTTCGCGGCGCGGCGCACGTCGAGCGCACCGCGCTGCAGCGCGACCGACTGCGCGTGGTCGCCACGAGCCCGCTCGATGCGGGCACCGAGCTCAAGGCTGGCGGCCAGGTCGAGCGGCCTGCGGCCGTCGAGCCTTCGACCATCGATCGCCAGCACGGCGTGATCACGAGCACGGTCGAGTGCCACGCCCTGTTGCAGCACGAGCTCGGCGATCCGGTGATGGATGCTCGTCACGAGCTGGTGCGAAGCGCCGAACCGCCGGGCGCTGATCTCAAGCGCACGCTCGTAGTTGGGCAGAGCACCCATCGGGTCGCCCGACTTCGCCTGCAGCAGCGCGAGCTGGCTCAGTGCGCGGCCGGCGCGCCAATCATCCGGTCGCCCCGCCGTCGCAAGCACGCGGGCGACCTCGGCGAAGCGGTCCATCGACTCGCCCGTGCGGCCCGAGCGCAGCAGCGTGTTAGCGCGCGTCATCAGCACGGCCACATGCGTATCACTCCCCTGCCGACCTGCATCCTTGAGCATCGCGATGGATCGGTCACCCAGGTCATCGCTTCGTGCCAGGTTGCCCGCGCGCTCCTCGACGGCGCTCACCATCTGCATCGTGTCGGCGATCGCCTCGATCGCAGTGGGATCGGCCGCTTCGCGCAACGCAAGGCTCTCGACGAACGCCTCGCGCGAACCAGCGACATCCTGCAGGAGCCAGCGCGCCCTGCCGAGGTGGTGCAGCGACTCCGCAAGCTCGAGGTTGGCACGGATGCGTGCGGCCTCATCGGGAGCTGCCGCCACCATCTGCCGATGGGTCGCGATCGCCGCATCAAGGTTGCGCCGTGCGGCCTGGAAATCCTGGTTCGCCAGGTAGACGACCGCCACCGTGTCGCGAACGCTCGTCAGCGCTGTGGGGTCTTCGGCCAGGTCGGCCTGCGCGTTCCACTCGATTCGCTCGAGCAGCGCCGGGATCGTGACCGCCGCATCGTTCGAGGCAGCAAGTGCATCCGCTGCCCGCAGGCTCGAGAGGAAGGTGTCGAGGGTGCGCTGGGCTCGATCACGGCTGACGACCGCCGTCGCCTCGGCGCGGCGAGCCTGTTGCCAGAGCACGCCCAGTGCGACAGCCGTAGCGACAGTGCCGGCGGCAGCCACACCGAGCCCGAAGGCCGTCCGCGGATGCTTGCGCACCATGCAGCGCATGCGATAGCGCAAGCTCTGTTGCATCGCCGCGACAGGATCCCGCTGCAGCCATGCGCGCAGGTCGGTGGCGAGCGCAGCGGCGCTGGCGTAGCGGAGCTCGGGATCCCGAGCCAGGCACATGGCGCAGATGGCTTCGAGATCGCCGCCGATCGCGGCCGCATGGGTGCGGTCGGTCGTTGCACGACGCGTGGCCTCCATCGACTGGAGCATCGGCTGCTCGGAGCCGAGGGTTTCCCACTGCGCACTCGCAAGGGGCAGTGCTGCAGCCGAGACACGCTCCGCATCGAGCGCACGTTCGCCGCTGGGCAGCCATGGCAGCACGCCGGTCAATTGCTGGAAGAGCATCACGCCGAGAGCCCAAACGTCGGCACGCGTGTCGATGTCGCCGGACGCCGCGAGCTGCTCCGGGCTCATGAAGGCCGGCGTGCCGTGGGCCTCGTCGGTGGACGGGACGTCATGATCGATGAGTGCCGCGACGCCGAAGTCGATGACCTTGGCACGCACGCCACGGTCACTCACCTCGAGCAGCACGTTGGCGGGCTTGAGGTCGCGGTGCACGATGCCCTTGGTGTGCGCATGCTGCACCGCATCGCACACGCTCGCCAGCAGCGCGATGCGCTGGTCGAGCGGCAGCCGCAGGTCGTTGGCCGCGTCGTCGAACGGCCGGCCTTCCACGAACTCCATCGCCATGAACGGCAGACCACCAGGCAGCACACCTGCATCGAGCACGGTGGCGATGCCCGGGTGGCGCATCGACGCAAGCGACTGGGCCTCGTCCTGGAATCGCGCATCGAGAGCAGGCGATCGCACGGAAGGATTCGGGATCTTCAGCGCCACGCGCCGCCGCACCGGTGCGAGCTGCTCGGCCTCGAACACAGCACCGAAACCGCCGATGCCGCACAGCGACACGATGCGGTAACGACCACGTTCCGAGCCCACCAGGGCATGCGCCCAGGCAAGTGCGTCGTGCGCCGCAATCGCGCTGAGCGTGGTCATGCCGCCGGTCGGGGCATCGTCATGCATGGGCGCCATGGTAGGTCCGCCCGATCGGCGGTCAGGTGCCCCACGCCGAAAGCAGCAGGGCGAGGTCGTTGCCATCGACGCTGCCATCGCCGTTGATGTCGGGGCTCGGTGCCGTCTCGATGCAGACGCTCATGGCACCCGTGACGCAGGTGTCGTCCCACATGACGGCGCAGCAGTAGGGATCCAGTGCGCAGACGGCGCTGCAGCAGTCACCGGCATTGCAGAACGGCGTGTCGTGCGGACTGAAGCATGAGCCGGCCCGCTCGTCACCGCAGGCCGAGGTCGTGGCGCACTCGATGAAGAGGTCGCCGGTCACTGCCGGCGGCAGCGTGCTGGAGGTCATCCGCACACCGATCGCGACGAGCACGCTGTCGCCAGCACGGACCGGGAAGACAGTCATGGCTTGACCGGCATTCGTGGGAGCGACATCGCAGCCGACTGGGATTCGCTGGTCGCAGCAGCCCAGCCACGCAGCGACCGCCAGCGGACTCTGCGTCGGGCTGGTTGGCTGAACGCCGATCGTCAGCTCGCCATCGCATGTGGCTGTGTGCCGCACCCAGATGGTGCGGGTCATGCCAGCGACGCCGGGTTCACAGCCCATCGGCAACGTCTCGGGCGAGGTGCTGCCACCAGTGAGATCGAACGCACTCACGCCAGCCATGGCGCGACCCGCGTCCGAGCAGATCCCTGCGACCTTGGGCGTGATGCCATTCACCGCGAGGCTGTACGAGCCGGATGCCGTGCCTGCCGGTGTGGTCCACTCCGCCAAGGATGCGCCCGCCACCAACGGGAACTGCGTGCCGAGCCCATCCGCAGGGAATGCAAAGAGATCGACGAGCGAATAGCCCCCGCTGCCCGCACTCACCCAACCGCGCGGGATCGCCGGGGCCCCGGAGATCGCCAGGTAGTAGGTGCCCGCAGCAAGGCCGGGAATGGCCTTCAGTTCCGAGCCGTTCGAACCAGGCAGTCGTCGATGGTTGGCGGCAACGGGAATCGCCAGTGGACTGCACGATGATCCTTCCTTGCGGAAGAGGAATAGCCGCGAATCGAACTCCGGTCCGGTCACGACGGTGAAGGTGGCGGGACTGCTGATGTCGATCTCGTACAGATCGACCGGGTCGAAGCCCACGAGGCCTTCAGCGAAGGGCGATGCAGTGGTCGTTGTCCCATTGACGCGGTTGACCGTGCCCACACCGGTGGCGCGCACTCCCTGGCCGGTGCTGGGCACGGATCCTGCGTCGGGATCCTCCTGCCAGGTCGGACCGACATCGGCGGCGACGCGCGGTGCCAGGAGAGCGATGGAGAGAACAGCCAAGATCGTCGTGCGCATGAGGAGGTCCTTCATCCGAACGCACGACCCGCCGGTGGTCCGAGTGTGTCCGATCCCCACCTGAACGGAAGCGGGAAATCGCTTGGTTTCATCGAGTTTCGCGAGTTGCTCCAGGCGCTCGAAGGCGAGCCAGATCGGATTGGGCCTGCTCAAGGATGGCCTTCGCTGGCTCACCCTCACGCGTGGCGGAACTGATCGCCTCGAGCAACAAGGGCTCGGCATCATTCATAAGGCCTTGCAGAATCAAGAGATGACCCAATCGTCCGACAGCGGCGGTGGTCTCCGGGCCGCCCTGCGGCATCGCCGTGCGCAGCAGGTCCACGGCATCCCGCTGGGTGCGTGTGGCCGAAGCCAGATCCGATCGCGCTTCGTCGATCTTCGAGAGGAGCACCATGGTCTTGGCGGTGTTCACGGGGTTCTTGCCATTGGCCTTGCGCCCAGCCAGCGCGCGCCGGGCCATCTCGCGCGCCTCGTCGAGGTTCGTGCCGAGCTTCAGCATGGTGTCGGCAAGGTCATGCTTGGCTGCCGTGACGAGCGGATCGCTCTCGCCAAAGCGAGCCTCCATCAGGCGCACGGAGCGCTGCAGGTTGGGAAGCGCCGCGGCCAGTTCCCCGCGCTCGAGCTGGATGACCGACAGTTGGCGCAGTGCACGGCCCACGCGCCAGTCGTCGGGCCCTGAAACCTTGGCGAAGATCGCGGCGACGCGGCTGTAGGCCTCGGCCGCCTCATCGACTCGGCCGAGTGACTCAAGCTGCCGCGAGCGCGCGAACAGCGATGCGCCGTATTCATCGCTCTCCTCGCCGAACTCCTTGCGCAGCGTGTCGAGTGCCATGGTCGCGTTGTGGTCGGCGTCGTCGATCTTCTGGAGCTTCAACTGAGCAGCAGCGAGGTGCATTCTCGCCTCGACGAGGTCATTGACTGCTTCGGGCCGGAGTCGGTTGAAACTCTCGACGACGGATGCAAAGCCTGCGAGGCTCGCCTCGTGATCGTTGAGGAAGTACTGGCATCGTGCCACTTTCCATTGGG
>JASGCG010000047.1 GCA_030054235.1 Bacteroidia bacterium | reverse complement strand
GTAGGGGTCGCCCACCTTGGGTGCCTCATGGAAGTTGTAGTAGGGCGGCGGGCTGGCGCACTCCCACTCGAGCGTGGCGCCGCCCCACGGATTGGCGGGGGCGCGCCTGCCGCTGACCAGGCTCTGCACCAGGTACCCGGCCGTCAGCAGGAAGCCGCCGGCCATGATGTACGAGCCGATCGTCGAGATCACGTGGTAGATCTGGAACTCCGGCTGGTAGTCGTAGTAGCGGCGCGGCATGCCGTGGCTGCCGAGCATGAACTGCGTGAAGAAGGTCACGTTGAAGCCGATGAACACGAGGGTGCAGGCGATCATGCCGAGCTTCTCGTTGTACATGCGGCCGGTCATCTTCGGCCACCAGTGGTGCAGCCCGCCGACCATGGCGATCAGCGCGCTGCCCATCATCACGTAGTGGAAGTGCGCCACCACGAAGTAGGTGTCGTGCAGGTGGACGTCGGTGTTGAGCGTGGCCAGGTGCAGGCCGGTGAGCCCGCCGATCGTGAAGAGGATCAGGAAGGCCAGTCCGTACAGCATGGGGGTGTTCAGCGAGATCGAGCCCTTGTAGAGGGTGCAGATCCAGTTGAAGACCTTGACCGCGCTGGGGATGGCCACGCTGAAGGAGATCGCCGAGAAGAGCGTGTTCATCAGCGAGCTCTGGCCGCTGGTGAACATGTGGTGGCCCCACACGAGGAAGCTGAAGATCGCGATGGCGACCGAGCTGAAGGCGATGAAGCGGTAGCCGAAGATCTGGCGGTGGCTGTGGACGGCGATGATCTCGCTGATGATGCCCATGGCGGGCACGATCATGATGTAGACCGCCGGGTGGCTGTAGAACCAGAAGAAGTGCTGGTAGAGCACCGGGTCGCCGCCCATCGCCGGGTTGAAGATGCCGATGTTGGCAATGCGCTCGACGGCGACGAGCGCCAAGGTGATCGCGAGCACCGGGGTCGCCAGAACCTGGATCAGCGCGGTCGAGTAGAGCGCCCACAGGAAGAGCGGCATGCGGAACCAGGTCATCCCCGGCGGACGCAGCTTGTGGATCGTCACGATGAAGTTCATCCCCGTGAAGATGCTCGAGAAGCCCAGGATGAACACGCCCACAATCACGGGGATCACGCCGCCAGCCGTGGTGGTCGTCGAGTACGGGGTGTAGAAGGTCCAGCCGGTGTCGAAGGAGCCCATCACCAGGCTCACGACGGTGCAGACCGCGCCGGCAATCCAGAGGTGGTAGCTGAAGAGGTTCAGCCGCGGGAACGCCACGTCCTTGGCGCCCAGCATGACCGGCAGCACGAAGTTGCCGAGCGCCGCAGGGATGCTCGGGATGATCACCAGGAACACCATCACCGCGCCGTGCAGGGTGAAGAAGTGGTTGTAGGTGTCGGCGTCGATGAAGGTGCGGCCCGGCGTGAGCAGCTCGGTGCGCACGAGCAGCGCGAAGATGCCGCCCACGAGGAACGACAGCAGCACGCTCGCCGTGTACATCACGCCGATGCGCTTGTGGTCGAGCGTGAGGATCCACGACAGGAAGCCCTTGTCGTGGGTCAGGTAGTTGTCGCTCTCGGGCGTGTCGTAGGTCGGGGCCGCAGGGCGGGCTGGCAGGGTCGTCATGTCTGGTACCTCGTGTGTCTCGGGTGCTTGCTCAGTGGTGTGCAGGGCTCACTTGGCGCTCGCGGTGGGCGCCGCCGCAGGGGGCGTCTTGAGCCAGGCTCCGGTCTTGGGGTCGAACTCGTCGAGCTTCTTCATCATGCCGATCAGGGCATCGATGCCCTTGTCGTTGATCTGGCCCTTGAAGGTGGGCATCACGTTGCCGTAGCCCTGGACGAGGTGCTCGCCGGGGTTGTAGATGCTGGCGCGGATGTAGTCCTCGGCGGTGGCGTACTGCTTGCCCGCACCGATCAGGCCCGCGTAGGTCGAGCCGTCGGCGAAGGCGCCGTTGCTGCCCTCGCCGCCGCTCACGCGCTCCCAGATCCCCTTCCAGCTCGGCCCGATGCCCTTGGTGCCATCAAGCGAGTGGCACTGCACGCAGCGCGCGTAGAGCTTGGGGCCGGCCTTCCAGTACAGCTCTTCCTCGGGGATCTCGTCGAGCCAGTTGGCCTGCTTGGTGGTCCACGCGTCGAACTGCTCCTGCGGGAGCACATAGACGCGGCGGTTCATGTTGCTGTGGCCCGTTCCGCAGTACTCGGTGCAGAACAGGTGGTGGCCATCCGTCGGCTGGTCCATGCCGGTCGGGAAGTCGCTCTGGAACCACAGGTAGGTGTAGCGACCCGGCACCAGGTCCTGCTTCACGCGGAACGCCGGGATGTAGCAGGAGTGCAGCACGTCGCTGGCGCGCATGACCAGTCGCACCGGCTTGCCGGCGGGAATCACGAGGTCATCGGACTGCGCACCGTTTGGATACTTGAACTGCCAGCCCCACTTGTATGCCGTCACGTTGATGTCGTAGCTCTCCTTCGGCGGCGTGCGCACGTCGAGGTAGCCCTTGAAGCCGAAGATGAAAAGCACGATGCAGATCAGCAGCGGCCCGACGGTCCAGGCCAGCTCGAGGGGGCCGTTGTGATCGGGGCCGTCAGTGCGGAACTTCGTGCCGACCTTGTGGCGGTACTTCCAGACGAAGTACACCGTGAGCACGGTGTTCAGCGCCAGGAACGCCCACATGATGAGGTTGATCCACCACATCATCGAGTCGACGTTGGACGCGTGGGCGCTCGCGCCGGTCGGCATCCAGAAGGTGGGCGGGGTCGGGCCGTCAGCGGCCTGGGCCAAGGTGAGCATGGTCAGCATGGACATCATGGGAATCTCGTCGGGTTCAGCAGGCCACCGCCGTGGGCGGCTGGAGTCGTCGGGAGCGCCGTTCTCGCAGCAGGGCCACGCCGACGGCCGCGACGATCGCGACCACGGTCAGCGCACCACCAAGCTTCACGAGACGGAACACGAAAGGCACGTAGGAATTCGTCGAGGCGTCGTACTGGAAGCACCAGAGCATGACGCGATCCATGCTGCTGCCGATGGTGCCCTCGCTGCCTTCGACGAGGGAGAGCCGGAAGGTCTCGGACGGGAAGCGCACGCCGTGCAGGTAGCGCGTGATGACGCCCTTGGGCGACACCACGATCATGCCGCCCGGGTGCGAGTAATCGCCGTTGTCCAGAAGCTTGAAGCGGAAGCCGACCGCCTCCGCGAGTGCGTGGGTCGACTCGACGGGACCGGTCAGGAAGTGCCAGCCCTTCTCGGAGCCCTTGCGGCCGTACTCGGCCACGTAGCCCGCCTTCTTCGCGCGCGCGAGTTCGGCATCCTCCGATGGGTTGATGCTCACCGCAACGACGTCGAACTCGCTTCCGACCGTCCAATCGATGCCCTGCAAGCCGCGAACGGCTTCGTTGAGCACCAGGCTGCACATCATGGGGCACTTGAAGTAGCCCAGGTGGATGAGCAGCGGACGCCCCGGCTTGAGCAGGTCAGCCAACGTCACGCTGGTGCCGTCGTCATCCGTGAAGCGAAGGTCCATCGGCACCGTCTCGCCAAGGTGCTCGACGAACTCGACGCCTTCGAGCTCCTTGGGAAGTTCGTTGCTCAGCGCGGCTGACTCGCCCGGGGCGAGCACAGGCCCGCTGCCCTGCCCCATGGCCACAGCCGACAGCATCGATGCTGCGGCAAGGGCGAGGATGGTCAGGCAGTTCTTCACGTTGGAACAGTAGGAGTGTTCAGGGGTTCGCGGCCGCAGGAACGGCGGGCGCCGGCGCTGCCGATGGCTTGATGCCCTCGGCCACCAACGCCTCCATGGCCTTCTCGACCGGGATCCGGATCGTCTTGCGTTCCTTGCCCGCGGCGTCGGTCATGGTGTAGGTTCCGTAGCCGGACAGCAGCGCCTGTTGCTCGGCCTTCAGGGCAGCCGGGCCAAGGTCCGGAGCGTCCACGACCTTGGCCGTGAACTCTCGCTCGGCGGCGATGAAGTAGACGCAGCACACGAACACGATCGTGGCCACGATCAGCAGCGTGCCGACGATCGACACGACCCAGGTGCTCACGGGTTCGGGGTCGTCGATCTGCGCGGCGGGGTTGACGGGTGCAGTGGACATGGGTGTGGCTCAGATGTTCTGGAACGCGATGCTCTCGCCCAGGCGGGGGTCACGCACCGGGACGAGGTGGTTGCGGGACAGCGTGCGCGCGGTGCGCCAGGCGAACAGGCAGAGCATGCCGCCGATGGAGCAGAGCGTGGCGAGCGTGAAGAAGCCGACCGGTGCATCCTTGTGCTTCTCGGCGAGTTCGGCGTAGGTCGAGGCATCCGCCAGGCCCGCGGGAATCACCGGGACGATCAGCCAGTAAAGGTCGACCGCCGACATGAACAGCATCCACGCGGAAGCCACCGCAAGCGTGACGCTCCAGCGCTTCATCCAGCGGCTGATCATGAAGACGAACGGCACCACGAAGTGGCCCGCGATCAGCAGCCAGCTGAAGACGGTCCAGTCGCCCATCTGCCGAGCCATGAACCAGGTGGTCTCTTCCGGGATGTTGCCGTACCAGATCAGCATGTACTGGCTGAAGCCGATGTAGGCCCAGAAGACGATGCCGAAGGCGAAGATGTACTTGCCGAGGTCCTGGAGGTGCTCGCGCGTCACGATCCCCTTGAGCGCGCCCAGCGACTGCAGGCGGATCGTGACCAGCGCCATCGCACTGAAGCCCGCAGTGCAGCAGACCGTGAAGAAGTAGACGCCGAACATGGTGCTGAACCACGTCGGGGTGAGCGACATCATCCAGTCGAACGCGGCAAAGGTCACCGTCAGGCCGAAGAGGATGATCGACGGACCCGAGAGCTTCTGCAGGCGATCGGTCGTGGCGGTTCCGCCGGCGGCATCCTGCGCCGTCGAACCCTTGAAGAAGATCGTGGCGAGCACGGCCCAGACCGCGAAGTAGATCGCGGCGCGCAGCACGAAGAAGTTCGGATTCAGCCAGCCAGCCTTCTTGAGCACGTTCTCGTACTCGGCAGGCTCATGCTGCTGCATGTGCTCGAGGTTCGCCCACGGCCAAAGCACGTCCAGGCCCAGGGCGTGCGCGCCGGGCTCATGGTGCTGGCCGCCCTTCCACCACAGCCAGAGCAGCGGCAGCATGAAGGGAATCCACAGCCAGCGCAGGTTGGCTGCGAGCGCCTCGGCCGGGCGGCGCACCGCCACCGACCAGCCGGCGCGGGTCAGGAATTGGATCATCGTGAAGAACAGCCCGCCCAGCGAGATCGCCAGGATGAACGTGAACGACACGAGGTAGAGCTTGGCCGTGGCGTTGGCGTTGCCGCCCTTCCAGGCGAGCCACGCGGCCGCGGCCAGCAGCACCACCGCGGCAGGCAGCAGCCGGCCGGCGATCCGGGCGATCGCGCCATCCGCGCGCGTGTTCGAGGGGCCGAGATCGGCGTGATCGTGAGAGTGGCTCATTGCACCTTGCTCCGTTGGTCAGGCGGGACATCCTGCAACTGCGCATCGAAGCTGCGCTGCAGGGCCTTCACGTAGGCGACGATCGCCCAGCGATCGTCGGTGGGGATCTGCGTGCCGTAGCCGGCCATGTTGCGGATCCCGTGCGTGACGGTGTTGAAGAGCTGGCCGACCGGCTGCACCGTCACGGTGGGATCGTGGATGTTCTTGGCGGGCACCCACACGGTGCCGTTCACCGGACCCGATGCGTTCGAGACCAGCTCGAGCGCGCGTCGATTGACCGTGCCGTTGCCTTCGCCCGCGTAGCCATGGCACGCGGTGCAGTAGATGTTGAAGCGCTCCTGGCCGCGGCGCAGGAGATCCATCGACACCGGCAGGTCGCGAGGCATCGTGGTCGCCCACTGGCCGTCGACGACGCCGAAGTTGCGGTGCGTGTCTTCCATCGCCTCGTCGCGCGCGACGGTGCCGACCGGCTGCGGGCGCGCCGAGCGACCATCGGCGAAGAGCGCCGATTCGGTCTGCGGCTTGAACTTCGGCTGCACGTCCATGTCGAGGAAGGCATGCAGCGGCGGCTTCTCGCTCGTGGTGTTGCGCGACTGCACCGCCAGCACCGGCGGGATCAGCGCGGCGCAGGCCGCCACGATGCCGAGGTAGAAGAAGATCTTGGGGGGCATCTGGATCATGACTCGACCACCTCCACGCTGGAGGCACCCAGCGACTTCAGGAACTCGCCCGTCTTCGAGCGCAGGAACTGCGGGTCGCGCGCCTCGATCGAGATGAAGAACCGGTCATCCGTCGCACGGCCGAAACCGGGGTGCTTGAGCAGCGGGTGATAGAGCTCGGGCAGCTGGTTGAAGGCCAGCATGCCGAACGCCGTGGTCAGCGCGCTCAGCAGGATGGTGAGCTCGAACATGACCGGCACGAACGCGGGGAACGAGAGCAGCGGCTTGCCGCTGATCAGGAACGGGTATCCGGTGACCCAGACCAGCGCCCAGATGCTGAAGTCGAACGAGTTGGTGAACGACTGCAGCAGGAAGCCCAGCGTGCAGCCGGCCGCACCGGCGCCGAAGACCACGACCGGGAGGATCGTGCGGCTGATGCCCATCGCGTGGTCGATCCCGTGGATCGGGAACGGCGAGTGGCAATCCCAGTAGCGGTAGCCAGCCTTGCGGACGGCCTCAGCCGCGTGCATGAGCTCGGCCGGGTTGGCGAAGCGGGCCACGAGTCCCCAGGTCTGCGCGACGGAGGTTTCCGTCGAGGCCGGGGCCGTGGTCGATGATGGTGTCGCGAACGTCGTCATGTCTGTGGTGCTCGTCTGGTCTCGTCAGGGCTGGCCGGGACGGGGATCCTGGAACGCGGGCTGTGAGCCGGCTGGCGCGCCGCCGTGATGGCCGTGCGGGTCATGGCCATGGGCCGAGTGGGCCTTGCCGTAACCCTCCCAGTGGGGATTCGCCTCGGGCATCACGCTCTTCACTTCAGCGATGGCGATCATCGGCAGGTAGCGGCAGAACAGCAGGAACAGCACGCCGAAGAGGCCGAACGCGCCGAGCATGGTGGCGATGTCGACCCACGTCGGGATGAACTCGTCCCAGCTCGTGGGCAGGAAGTCGTTCGCCAGGCTGCTCACGATGATCACGTAGCGCTCGAACCACATGCCCACGTTCACGAAGAGGCTCAGGACGAACATCGCGGGGATGCTCGTGCGAACCTTCTTGAACCAGAAGAGCTGCGGCGTGATGACGTTGCAGCTCACCATGATCCAGTAGGCCCACCAGTACTGGCCGAAGGCACGGTTGATGAAGGTGAACTGCTCGTACGGGGCGCCCGAGTACCAGGCAATGAAGAACTCCATCGAGTACGCGTAGCCAACCATGCACCCGGTCACCAGGATGACCTTGTTCATGTTGTCGAGGTGGCGCATCGTGATCAGGTCCTTGAGCCCAAAGAGCTCGCGGGCCGGAACGGCCAGCGTGACCACCATGGCGAAGCCGCTGAAGATCGCGCCCGCGACGAAGTACGGCGGGAAGATCGTGGTGTGCCAGCCGGGCAGCTGGCTCACGGCGAAGTCGAACGAAACGACCGAGTGCACCGAGAGGACCAGCGGAGTGGCCAGCGCGGCCAGCAGCAGGTACGCGACCTCGTAGCGGTGCCAGTGGCGGGCGCTGCCGCGCCAGCCGAGGGCGAAGAGGCCATAGGCGAACTGCTGGATCGTGCCCTTGGCCCGGTCACGCAGGGTGGCCAGGTCGGGGATCAGGCCGATGTACCAGAAGACCAGCGACACGGTGAAGTAGGTGCTCACCGCGAAGACGTCCCAGAGCAGCGGGCTGCGGAACTGCGGCCACATCTCCATCTGGTTGGGGATCGGGAAGAGCCAGTACGCGAACCACACGCGGCCGACGTGGATGCCCGGGAAGATGCCCGCGCAGATGACCGCGAAGATCGTCATCGCCTCGGCGAAGCGGTTGATGCCCGTGCGCCACTTCTGGCGGAACAGGAAAAGGATCGCGCTGATCAGCGTGCCTGCGTGGCCGATGCCGACCCAGAACACGAAGTTGGTGATGTCGAACGCCCACATCACCGGGTTGTTGAGGCCCCAGACGCCGACACCCGTGAAGATGAGGTAGTTGACGGCCACGCCCAGCGCGCCCAGCAGCATGAGCGAGACGCCGAAGGCGACGTACCAGGCCATGGGCACGGTCGGGTGCTCGGTCACGCGGCAGACCTGGTTGGTCACCGCGTGGAAGTCACCCGTTCCCAGCACCAGCGGCGCGCGCTGGCCCGGCGACTCGATGGTGTTGTCCATGCCGCTGGCCGGCACGGCGTGTCCCTGCATCGACGATGACGACGCGCTCATGAGTGCTCCTTGTCATGCGCATCGTGGCCGTGCGTGCCGTGTCCGTGACCATCGTTCGCCGCGGGGCGCTCGATGGCCGGATTGGTCACGCGCGCGACGTAGCGCAGGCGGGTCTTGGTGTTGAGTTCCTCGAGCATCTGGTAGCTCGTGGGCTGGCGATGCAGCCGCGAGACCTTGCTGTTGGGATCGTTCAGGTCGCCGAAGACGATCGCGCCGCTCGGGCAGGCCTGCTGGCAGGCCGTCACGATGGTGCCGTCCGCGACCTTCCAGTCGGGGCTGCCGGCCGAGCCGCCCTTGCGGGCCCACTCGTTCTTCGCCTCGATGCGGGCGCGGTTGATGCGCTGCACGCAGAACGTGCACTTCTCCATCACGCCGCGGATGCGCACGGTGACGTCGGGATTGTAC
>JASGCG010000046.1 GCA_030054235.1 Bacteroidia bacterium | reverse complement strand
CCCTTGCGGATCGACGGTCCCTCGCTGCCCTTGGGCTCGTTGGGTTGCATCGCAGGCCGGGCCGAAGCGGACGTGTCCGGGCGCAGCGTGGCCTCGATCACGACCAGCGGATCGCCGTCGGCGGTGCGTGCCTGCGCGCCCGCCACCACAGCAAGGTCGAAGCCACTGCTGAGTCGATCGAGCAGTGGCTGCAGCGTCAGCAGTTCTTCGTCGTCGTTTTCGCCGTCCTGATTGTTCGCGGGGCCGCCCATGAGCGGCATCGGGTCGCGCATGCGCAGCGGATCCGCGCTGCGCGTCACGACGCCGTCGAGGTCGACCTGCCAATGCTCGTTGCCGTCGAAGCCCCACGCGATCGGCGGCGCACCATGTCGATCGCCGAATCCAGGGCCATCGGGCGCACGCGGCGAACCCTCGGGACGTGCTCGGTCGTCGTCGTTGGCGGGCCGATCGCTCCGCTCCGGACCACGTCGGCCACGTCCGCCTGCCATGGGGTGCGATCCGCGTTCACCAGGCATGCGCGGCCCCATCGGCAGCGCATCGAGATCGATGGCGAAGACAAAGCGACGCCCCGTGCCGACGTCGACCATCGCTTCGCGTAGGGACTCGGTGCCATCCCGGTTGGCCAGCACGATCGTCTGGCGATACGAACGATTGCCCGTGGCCAGTCGATTCGAGATCGACTGCAGCGTGGCGTACGCGGAGTTGGTGGCCGGGCCGATGGACAGGACCACGGCGATGGTGAGCGTGGCTGCGAGCGCTCCGGCCGCGGCGAACCGAGCCACGCCGAACCGGCCCACGCGAGCCAGCGCGCCGTCGCGGCGGTCGATGCAGGCGATGGCAGCACGCACGCGCCGATCCTGTTGCACGGCGTGGTCGGCAGCGAGGTTGGCCAGCAGGCCGTGCACGAGCCGTTCGTTGGCTCCGGGCCGGCCAAGAAGGTCGTCATGCGGCGTCATGCTGGTGCTCCGTCGAGGAATCCCTTGATGCGCAGGCATTCTGCGAGCTGCAGGCGCGCACGGTAGAGGCGCTTGCGGAAGGTCTCGTCGTTCGTGCCGGCCGTCGATGCGGCCACGCGCGGATCGAGCGACTGCGCATAGACCAATTCAACGGCCTCGCGCTGCTCGGGTGCCAGGCGCTGCAGGCAGTCCATGAGCGGCTGCATTCGGTCGGCGAAGCGATCAGCCGGCGTGCTCTCGATGCGGGCGAGCTGCTCCTCGATGTGCAGGGCCGCGGCCTCGCCGGCGATTTCGTGCCGACGCTGCTGCTTGCGGGCGAGACCAAGGAGCGTGTTGCGCGCAATCCCGCGGAGCCATGGTGCGAAGGGCCGGCTGCGATCGAAGTCGGGGAGGCGACGCCACGCGACGATGATGGCCTCCTGGAACGCATCCTCGACGAGCGCATCGTTCCAAGCCATGGCCCGCAGGTACGCCATGAGCATGTCCGCATGCTCGCGCACGAGGATCTCGAAGGCTTGGCTGTCGCGGGGGTCCATCGGGGGCATTGTCGCGCCCGCTGCCGCATGGGACACGAGGCCGGATAGAGTTCGGCCCTTTCCCATGCTGCGGATCGCGATCAAGATGCTCTTTGGCGACGGGGCCCGGTTCTACGGGATCCTGCTGGGTCTGGCCTTCGCCAGCCTGCTGATCGCCCAGCAGTCCAGCATCTTCGTCGGCTTGATGAGCAGGACGAGCGCCTTCATCCGCGACACCCCGCAGGCCGACATCTGGGTCACCGATCCCGACCTGCTCTCGGTCGACGATGCCAAGGCGCTCCGCGACACCGATCTCCAGCGGGTGCGCGGTGTTCCGGGCGTGGCGTGGGCGGTGCCGCTCTTCAAGGGCCTGCTCGGGGTGAAGCTCGGAGATGGTCGGCGGACCGTCTGTGAGGTCGTGGGCATCGACGACGCCACGCTGATCGGCGGGCCGCACACGATGCTCGATGGACAGGTCGCGGACCTGCGCCAGGCCGATGCCGTCATCGTCGACAATCGTCGGCTCGCGCGGGAACTTCGGATGGCCACGGGCGAGCGCGGCCCCGACGGCAAGCCGGTCTATCGTCCGATGCAGGTCGGCGACGAGATGGAACTCAACGAACGCCGTGCCGTCGTCGTGGGGATCTGCGACAACGGCGAGAGCTTCCAGTACGCGCCGCAGGTCTACACGACCTACTCGCGCGCGCTGCAGTTCCAGCCCGCCGTCCGTCGCGTCATGAGCATGGTGCTCGTCAAGGCGGAGCCGGGGCAGGATCCCGCGGAACTTGCGCGCCAGATCGAGGCACGCACGGGGCTGAGTGCGCTGCCTGCATCGCCTTTCGAGTGGAAGACGATCGGCTTCTGGATGCGCGAAACAGGCATTCCCATCAACTTCGGGATCGCGATCGCCCTTGGATTCTTCGTCGGCGTCGCGATCGCGGGGCAGATGTTCTACAACTTCACGCTCGAGAACCTGAAGTACTTCGGCGCGATGAAGGCGATGGGTGCGAGCTCCTGGCTGCTCTTGCGCATGGTCGCTCTGCAGGGGGTGGTCGCTGGCGCGATCGGTCTCGGTCTCGGTCTCGGACTCGCGAGTGCGTTCGGGCTGTCCAACAATCCGGATCGACTGGCATTCGTGATGACTTGGCACATCCCGGTCATCACGGCCGGAGCCGTGCTGGTCATCGTGGTGGGCGCGAGCCTCATCAGCATGATTCGCGTGATCCGGCTCGATCCCAAGAGCGTGTTCCAGGGATGAGCGCCGTGGCAACCAACCTGGCGATCGATGCCGCCGACGTGACCAAGGCGTACGGCAAGGGCGAGAATCGCGTGGTCGCGCTCGCTGGTGCCGATCTGCGCGTGCCCTACGGCGAGCTCGTGATGCTCGTGGGCCCCTCCGGCTGCGGCAAGACCACGCTCATCTCGATCCTGGCCGGTTTGCTGACGCGCGATGGTGGGTCGTGCAGCGTGCTGGGCGTTGATCCCCAGGCGCTGCGCAACGGGCCTCGGACGGCGTGGCGCGGGCGCAACGTGGGCTTCGTGTTCCAGCAGTTCAACCTCGTGCCCACGGTCACGGCGCAGGAAAACGTGGCGATTCCGCTCCTGATTCAGGGCACGCCGCGTGCCGAGGCCATGGCCCGTTCGGGTGAGATGCTGCGCAAGGTCGGGCTCGGCGGTCGCGAGCGCAGCTTGCCGTTGCAGATGTCGGGCGGCCAGCAGCAGCGCGTGGCGATCGCGCGGGCGCTCGCGCCCAATCCACGGCTGCTCGTGTGCGATGAACCCACGAGCGCGCTCGATGGCGCCACTGGACAGAGCGTGATGGAACTCGTGGCCCGCGTCGCCCACGAGGATGGCCACGCCGTGGTCGTGATCACGCACGATGAACGAATCTATCGGTTCGCGAACCGCATCGTCCACATGGACGATGGCCGCGTCACGCGCACCGAGGTCCCAACGAAGGAGCACGCATGAACCTGCGCTCGATCGTCCTGCCCGTCCTGGCCGTTGCCGGCCTCGTCGCCACCGTCGCCGCCGTGAAGAAGATGGAGTTCCGCACGCTTGACGTGCCGGTGCCCGTGGCGCCTGCGCCAAGCCCCTTCGAGAGCCGCATCGCCGCCACCGGCCTGGTCGAGCCGCTTGGCGGCGTGACCTACGTGGATGCCGCCGATGCCGGCGTGGTCGGTCGCGTCGGGGTCGCCGAGGGCGATTCGGTCAAGGCTGGCGATGTCCTCTGGGAACTCGATCACGCTCGGACGAAGGCCGAGCTCGGTCTGGCCGAAGCCGAACGCGCCGTGGCCATGGCCCAGCTCGTGGACGAAGAAGCCAGGCTCAAGGCCCTCATGGAAAGCGGCGCGGCCGAGGTCGTGCCGCAGGTTGAGCGCGTGGCGCGCGAGCAGTCGGCCAAGGTCGCGGCAGCGCGGGTCCAGCGCGCCGATGCACAGGTCCAGGCATCACAAGCCCAGCTCCACCGCGAGACCGTGCGCAGCCCCATCGATGGCACGGTGCTCTTCGTCGATGTCCGGCCCGGTGAGTACGCGCCCCTCGGCGGTCGTCGTATGGCGATCGGCTCCATCGACCCGATGCAGGTGCGTGTGGACATCGACGAAGTCGAGTTCGCACGCTTCGCGCAGGGCGGCAAGGCTCAGGCGAGCCTTCGTGGCGTGCCCGGAAGTTCCCTGCCGCTCACGTTCCTGCGCGTGGTGCCGCTCGTTCAACCCAAGCGCACGCTGACGGGCGAGGCCGCCGAACGCATCGACACCCGCGTGGTGCAGGTCATCTACGAACTCGGCCGGGGCACGCATCGCGTGCAGCCCGGCCAAGTCGTCGACGTCTACATCGAAGTGCCCGACACGGTGCAGTGATCGCTGCGCCGTCGGCCTCAGGCCGGGTGCACCATGTCCTTGGGCTGCACGATGCGGTCGTAGGTCGCCGCATCGACGTACCCGAGCGCGAGCGCTGCTTCCTTGAGGGTCGTGCCCTCATGGTGGGCCTTCTTGGCGATGGCGCTGGCCTTGTCGTAGCCGATGTGCGGCGCGAGCGCGGTGACCAGCATGAGCGAGCGGTCGACGAGGTCGGCGACCCGCTTCTCGTCGACGGTGATCCCTTCGGCGCAGAACTCCCGGAACGCGTCGCAGGTCCCGGTGATGAGTTCGCAGCTGTGCAGGAAGTTGTAGGCAATCACGGGCTTGAACACGTTGAGCTCGAAGTTGCCCTGGCTCGCCGCCGTGAGGATCGCCTGGTTGTTGGCCATGACCTGCACGCAGACCATGGTCATGCTCTCGGACTGCGTGGGGTTCACCTTGCCCGGCATGATGCTGCTGCCCGGCTCGTTCTCTGGGATCACCAGTTCGCCGATGCCGCAGCGGGGGCCGCTGGAGAGCCAGCGCACGTCGTTGGCGATCTTCATCATGCCGGCGGCGAGCGCGGCAAGGCATCCGTGCGCCACGGCTACGTTTTCGTGGCCGGCGAGCGCCTGGAACTTGTTGGGTGCGCTCACGAACGGCACGCCGGCGGCCGCGGCGAGCTCGGCGCTGACCTTCTCGCCGAAGCCCTTGGGCGCGTTCAGGCCGGTGCCCACGGCGGTGCCTCCGATCGCCAGCCGGTGCATCAACGGCAGCGTCGCGCGGATCGCCTCGAGGGCGATGTCGAGCTGCGCAACCCAGCCGCTCATCTCCTGGCCGACCGTGAGCGGCACCGCATCCTGCAGGTGGGTACGGCCGATCTTCACGATGCCGTCGAACTCCCTGGCCTTGGCCGCGAAGGCATCGCGCAGGCGCGTGACCGCAGGGATCACCTCGCGCTCGACCTCGAGCGCACAGGCGACGTGCAGTGCGGTCGGGAACGTGTCGTTGGACGACTGGCCCATGTTCACGTCGTCGTTGGGGTGAATGGGCTTCTTGCTGCCCATCGTGCCGCCCGCCAGCTCGATTGCACGATTCGAGATGACCTCGTTCACGTTCATGTTGGTCTGCGTGCCCGAGCCGGTCTGCCAGACCTTGAGCGGGAAGTGGTCGTGGAGCTTGCCCGAGATCACTTCGTCGGCGGCACGAACGATCAGGTCCATCTTCTCCTTGGGAAGCCGACCGGCACCGTTGTTCGCGATCGCACAGGCCTTCTTGAGCATGGCCATCGCCGTGATGATCTGCCGCGGCATCGTGTCGCCGAAGGGGAAGTGGTGGTGGCTGCGCTCGGTTTGCGCGCCCCAGTAGCGGTCGCAGGCGACCTGGATCGGTCCGAAGGCGTCGGTCTCGGTGCGGGTGGCGGTGGTGTTGGGCTGGCTCATGATCAGGTCCTTGGAGTGAGTCGGGAATGGTAGAGGCGTGGTCGCGACCACGAGGTGCGGTCGGCAAGGCTTCAGCGTGAGGTCCACGCCAAGTCGCTCGGCACGGCCTGCAGCCTGCCGTTGCGGTCGATGCACGCGAGCGTGGTGCCGCCCTCGACCAGCAGGGCGCCGTCGCGGATCACCTGGTAGCGATGTTCGATCTTCACCGGGCCGCTCGAGAGCAGGTCACAGCGCACGGTGACGAGATCGTCGTAGCGCGCGGGCGCGCGGTAGCGGGCCTCGAGCCTGACCACGGCGAGCAAGAGCCCAGCCTCTTCCATCGCGCGGTAGCTGCCGCCCTTGGACCGCAGCAGTTCCGTGCGCGCCATCTCGAACCACACGGGATACACCGTGTGGTGCACCACACCCATCGGATCGCACTCGACGTAGCGCACGCGGACGGGGAGGTCGATCGATGCGATGGGCGCGGTCGTCATGCGGGCCCCAGAACGGCCATGCGCATGCCACTGTCCTCAGGGCTCCTGAACATCAGCGTCCGGCCGTTGCGCGCCAGTTCCATGGAACTCGGATCGGCCCAGGACAGCGGAATGGCTCCACTGCGCAGGCAGAACTCGCTCGGATCGAAGGACTGCAGCCCCGGCAGGCCGATGTGCGAGGCGAGGTAGCCGTGGTAGGCGGCCGTGCGCGCGCGGATGTCCTCACGCATCAGGTGGTGTGCCAGCCCGAACTCGATCACGGCCCGGTTGGAGGGGTGGAACGTGAGGGCCGCTCGCAGCAGTGCGGCGAAACGGTCCGGTGCGAGGTAGTACGCCAGTCCCTCGGCCACCCAGAGCGTGGGTCGATCCGCGCGCCAGCCGTTCGCGCGAAGCCCCATCAGCAGCATGCCGAGGTTCGAGAGATCCGCCTCGATCATCCGCATGCGCGCGGCAGCGACCGGGAAGAGCCTCTGCATCAGGGCCTCCTTGTCGGCCTGGTGGTGCAGGTCGACCTCCCACACGCGCGCCTCCACGCAGTGATGCGCCCAGTCGATGCCCATGGCGCTCCATCCTGCGCCGAGGACCACGACCTGCCGGCCGACGGCAGGGGCGTTGACGGCGATCGCGTTCATCCACGTCCAGAGCTGCCACTTCCGCAGCACGAAGTGCATGCGGGCGTGTGGCCACTGCTGCGCGACGTGGTCGGCCATCTCGCGGCCTGCTCCGGTGTCGAGCGTGGCCACGAAGGTCCGGCCGGCATCGGTGTGCGCGGCCTCTTCGCCTGCGAGGCGCATGACCATGGCCGCGGTCACGCCCACGTGCAGGCTCTGCAACGGCACGTCATGGGCATCCGGGACCTGATCCACGCCACGATGGTACGGCCCGAGCGCAAGCGCGCGGTACGCTCCCGCGCATGAGCACGCTCTCCTCGATCGTTGTTGCGTCGTTCGCGCTGCCTGTCGTTGCGGCCCTTGCCACGCAGGCGCCGCCGGCATCGGCACCCGCATCTCCCGGCACCGCTCCCGCCACGACCGACGCGGCGAAGCCCGCTGACGCCACTGCGCCCAAGGATGCCGCCAAGGCAGAGTTCGCGGTGAAGAGCCCCGCATTCAAGAACAACGAACGCCTTCCTGTCGAGTACTCGACCGATGGCGAGAACGTCTCGCCGGAGATCTCGTGGGAGGGCACGCCGGCAGGCACCAAGTCCTTCGCGCTGATCTGCCACGATCCCGATGCGGGCCAGTTCATCCACTGGATCGCCTGGAACATTCCCGCCGACTGCAAGGGCTTGCCGCGCGCGCTGAAGCGCGCTGCCACGCTCGACGATCCCAAGGGCATGCGCCAGGGCTTCACCGGCTGGGGCAAGGCCAAGGGCGAGGGCTACCTCGGGCCTGCGCCGGGCAAGGGTTCGGGTGATCATCACTACACCTTCACCGTCGTGGCGCTCGATGTTGATTTCCCTGCCGACAAGGTCTTCACTGCGCGTGAGCTCCGTTCGGCCATGAAGGGACACGTCCTCGGCAAGGCCGAGCTCGTCGGCGTCTTCAGTCGCTGAGCGGCGGCGTCGCGCATGCTCACTCCATGACGCATGCGATGTCGGGTCGATGGATCACGCAGGACCCGGCACCGCCCACCGAGGCCAAGAGCCCGGGTGCGGCGTCAGGGCGCGCCGGCAGGCGAGATCACCGTGGGCTGCGTGCCGGGAGCCGGCTGTTGCGTGCTCTCCGGTGACGGCGGCGGCGGGAAGAGGATCGCCGACAAGCTGGTCGCGCGCCACGAAGGCAGCTTGAACTCGAAGCCTGCGCAGCGGGCTCCGGCCTTGTCCAGCGCCGTGACGCGGTCGCGCTCGACCTCCTCGGTCGGCTCGGGCTGGTCGGCCACGCGTTCGACGTTGACGTTCAGCCACAGGTCATTGCCGTCCTTGGCGATGTCGAGGTCGATGGCGCGCGAGCGGGAGACCACGCGCACCAGGCGGTGCTCCGGATGGTCCCTCGCAGCGCGGACGTCGTCGATCTCCAGGCGCGCAAGGAGTTCGGGAATGGTGCGCTGTGCACTCTCGCGCTGCGTCTCGAGCAGCGTGGCCGCGGGCTCGACCTGTGCGGCGGTCCAAGCGCCGGCATCACCGCGCGTGAACTCGACGCCACCGACCGTGAACCTGTCGAGGTCGCCGCTGGGCAGGGTCATGAGCTGGCGATCGATGTAGTTCACCAGCTCCAGCGTGCTGCGGAACGTGCCAGAGCACTTCCATGCCTGTGATTCACCCAGGAGCCTCGCGAACTGTGCCTCTGGGCTGAAGCGTTCCTTGCCGATCACGACCTCGGCGATCGGCGCCTCGCCTGCGAGCACCCTGACCAGCTTGGCCGCACCCTGGTCATCGGGCCAGGCCAGGCTCAGCTCGCCCAGCCGCTCCTTCGCGCTCGTCATGGCCTCGATCTTCTCCAGGCTCGCGAGTGCGGCGAGGATCTCGTTCACGCGGACGGTCTCGGCACGGAAGCTGCCGGCATCGGGCAGCACCCAGGCCTCACCGTCCT
>JASGCG010000045.1 GCA_030054235.1 Bacteroidia bacterium | reverse complement strand
GAGGACTGTCTGAGCGAACGAGGCATGCCGGCGCCCCAAAGGAGCGACGGCCGCAACGAAACGGCAAGCACTCAGCGCACCGAAACGCCGGCGGACCCTTCCTCGGTCAATCGTCGTGATCGTCGTCTTCGTCGGCGACGAAGGGGAACGCCTGCGGCGTGGCACCGCTGGACGCTCGCTCGATCACGGACTCGGCGACCCAGATCTCGGCGCGCCCATCGGCGCACAGCGCGAGCGCATCGCTTGGCCGGCAATCCAGCGCGACGGGCCCCTGCGCCGTCTCCAGCGTGAGCACTGCATGGAAGGTGCCCTCGCGAAGGTCGATGATGTCGACCCGTGCAAGGCGGGCCCCGAGTTCGGTGATGACCCGATCGAGCAGGTCATGCGTTTGCGGCCGCTCGGGCTCCTCGCCCTTGAGACGCCGTTCGATTGCGTAGGCCTCGGGCAAGCCGATGACGATCGGGAACGAGCGGCCCGAGGCCACATCGCGCAGTTCCACGACCTGCATGTCGGCCATCTCGCGGATCAGGATCCTGCTGAGCTCGACGCGGATCGGCGTGGTCGGTTCGGCGCTGCTCAATCGGGGCTCCACGAACTCAGCAGCGCGCCGAGGTCCGAGCCGCCGATCTCGCAGTTGCCGTCCAGGTCACCTGGGCACGAGGCGCACGACGCACATGGTCCCCATCCAACGAGCATGGTGCCAAGATCCGCAGCATCGACATCGCCGTCACCATCGAGATCGCCCGGAGGAGGTGCGAGCGATGCAGCCATGGCCACGGCGGCGCCGGCATCGAGCCGACCTGCGCCCGTGAACTCGTCGACTCCTGCAGGCGACATGTCGACGCTCGTGGCGGCGAGGATCGACCTGATCTGGACGTTGGTCAGGGCCGGGTTCGCCGCAAGCATGAGGGCCACGGCACCGGCGACATGCGGCGCGGCCATGCTGGTTCCGCTCCGTGAGATCACGCCGCCCGTCGTGGTCAGGCTGAGCACGTTCTCGCCCGGGGCAGCCAAGTCCACTTCGGCCCCGTAGTTCGAGTTCACCCAGCGAAGGTTGGCATGGGTCGATGCCGCCACCGCGATCGTCTCGGGCCAGCGGGCGGGGAATGCAGGGAGCGAGAGGTTGTTGTTGCCCGTGGCCGCCACCATCGGCACGTTGAGCGCCTCGCCGTAGAGCACCGCATCGCGCAGCAGCTGGCCACCGGCGTTGGACTGAAGGCTCATGTTGACGACATCCGCCCCATGATCGATGGCCCACACGAGCCCCTCGGCCACCCACTGTTCAAAGAATGTGCACGGATTGACAATGACGACCGGCAGGATCATGGCGTCCCAGCACATGCCGGCCGTGAGCGCGGCGTTGTTGCCCGTTGCCGCAGCGATGCCGGTCACATGGGTGCCGTGGCCGCCACACGTATCGGTCGTGACGGTCGACTGCTGCGGCACGTTCCATCCAGGCAGGATGCGGTTGCCGAATTCAGCGAGCGGCTGGACGCCGCCATCGAGGAACGCGATGGTCAGGCCGGCCGAGGAGGCTTGGCTCCACGCCGAGACGGCGTTGACATCGGACCCAGGCAGGCCGCCGGTCTGCCCGGTGTTGCGAAGCGCCCACTGCTGCGGGAACGACGGGTCATCTGGAAGATCGGCGAGCGACCCCGAACCATCGGGCTCGACCACTTCGAAGCCCTCCCATGCCCCGGCCAGCATGGCACACGCACCAACCGGTTCGGTGCCGTTGGGAAACTCGATGGCGATCCAGCGATCAAGACCGATGCGCTGGGCAACTGGGTCCATCGCACGCGCCGCGCCGACGCTGCCTGTCACGCGGCCACCAAGCGCATGCAGGCATGCGGCAACGCGCTCAGGAAGCTGCTGAACCTGCGGCCCCGGCTCCCATGCCCACGCGGCGACCTTGGCCTGCGCCCGGACGGGAGCCTGGGCGACGGCGGCAGCGACGAGGATGGTGGCAAGCACAGGCATCGCGTCTTCAGGAAAGCGTAGGTCGCCGCCAGAGCGCACGCCCGGGCGGCTGCCGATTAGGATCCGGCCCCCAATCGTGGCATCCCTCCGGCTCGCCGCCAAGCGTTGATTCGGAAGGATTGGCCCAAAGTTCACCGCTTTCTGCCCCCAACAAGGACCCGACATGCCCGCAGGACTGCACACCTTCACCAGCGAATCCGTTTCGATGGGCCATCCCGACAAGGTCAGCGACCAGATCTCGGACGCCGTCCTCGACGCGATGCTCGCCCAGGATCCCCGCAGCCGCGTGGCCTGCGAGACGCTTGTGACGACCGGCCTGGCCGTGGTGGCCGGCGAGGTCACCACCAAGGCGTATGTCGACGTGCAGAAGGTGGCGCGCGACACGATCAAGCGCATCGGCTACACCGAGGCAGGTGTGGGCTTCGATGCGGACAGCTGCGGCGTGGTGGTGACGCTGCACGCGCAGAGCCCCAACATCTCGCAAGGCGTCGACACCAAGGTCGGCAAGAAGAAGAAGGCACAGGGCGCCGGTGACCAGGGCATGATGTTCGGCTTCGCCTGCAAGGAGACGCGCTCGCTCATGCCGCTGCCGATCTCGCTCTCGCACCGCCTGGTTGCGCGCCAGGCCGAAGTGCGCGAGAAGGGCATCATCAAGGGGCTTCGCCCCGATGCGAAGAGCCAGGTTGCCGTGCAGTACGACGGTCTGAACCCGCGCCGCATCGAGAACGTGGTTCTGTCGACGCAGCACTCGCCCGACTGGAACACGCGGCAGAAGGCCCTGCACGAAGCCGTGACCAAGCACATCATCAAGCCGGTGCTCGGCGACTGGTGGCATGACGGCATCAAGGTCTTCGTGAACCCGACCGGCTGCTTCGAGATCGGCGGCCCGCACGGCGACTGCGGGCTCACCGGCCGCAAGATCATCGTGGACACCTACGGCGGCCGCGGCCGCCACGGCGGTGGCGCCTTCAGCGGCAAGGACCCAAGCAAGGTCGACCGCAGCGCTGCCTACATGGCCCGCTACATCGCCAAGAACATCGTGGCCGCCGACCTCGCGGATGTCTGCGAAGTCCAGGTCGCCTACGCGATCGGCGTCGCCGAGCCGACGAGCGTGCTCATCGACAGCCACGGCACCGGCAAGGTCAGCGACCTGGCTCTGGCCAAGCTCGTGCGCTCGCACTTCGACCTGACGCCAGCCGGCATCATCGAGACGCTGGACCTGCTGCGCCCGATCTACTCCCCCACCGCCTACCACGGCCACTTCGGCCGCGAGCCGGGCGAGGGCGGCAAGGGCACGTTCACCTGGGAGCGCACCGACGTGGCGCCGAAGCTCGCGAAGGCGGCCCGGCGCACGGTGCGGGCGTGAGCGCCAGCCCGGCACGAGCGGCAGCGTTCGCGCGCCTTGCGCGGCACGCTGCCGACTACCCCGAGTTCGCCTTCGGCGACGATGCTCCCGCTGGGCTCGAACCGCGTGATGCGGCCTTGGCCCGCGCGATCGAGCAGTCCACGCTGCGCCACTGGCGGGCGATCGTGCCGGTGCTCAGCGCGTGCGTGACACGGCGGTTCGACGAGGTGCAACCCGAGGTCCGTGGCGTGCTCATGGGCAGCGCTGCCCAGCTGCTCATGCACGATCGCCTGCCCGACCATGCCGTCGTCGATGACGCGGTCGAGTGGACCAAGGAGCACGTGCATCCCCGACCCGCTGCGTTCGTGAACGCCGTGCTCCGCAAGGTGATCGCGCTGCGAGGCGGCCTGCTCGAGGCCACCGATCCGGATGCCGCGCGCTGGCGCGAGCGGCGCGATGCGCTGCCCCTGTCCGACGGACGCGTGCGGCTGCTGACGGATGCCTTGCTGCCCGAAAGCCAGGTGCAGCGTCTCTCGGCGCAGTGCAGCATCGGTCGCGCGCTCTTCGAGCACTGGACGAGCACCAAGGGCTTTGAGCCCGCGGTGACGCTGGCCGTGCAATCGCTCGTCCAACCCGGCCTGACTGTGACGGGGATCCCGGCAGGGGCCGTCGACCCATCGACCAAGGCCGCGTGGCCGATGACGCAGCACGACCTCGCCGGCTTCATGGTCTGGGAGGGCGGGCACGATGCGCTGATGGCCGCCCTCCGCGCCTACCCCGAGGCGCGCGTGCAGGATCCCGCCAGCGCTCGTGCAGTCGATGCGACGCGGCACCTGCAGCCCAGGCGCATCCTTGATGCGTGCGCCGGGCGCGGCACGAAGACGGCACAGCTCGCCTCGGCGCACCCGGCTGCCGAGATCATCGCGACCGATGTCGATGGTCCTCGCCGCGCGGCGCTCCGCCAGCGCTTCAAGGGCCATGCACGCGTGAACATCGTGGGCCCCGAGCAGCTCGCATCGTTCGGCGCAGGCTTCGACCTGATCCTGCTCGACGTCCCCTGCTCGAACACCGGTGTCCTCTGTCGTCGCGTCGAGGCGAAGTATCGCTTCAGCACGAAGGGGCTGGCGGGCTTGGTCGAACTGCAGCAGGGCATCGCACTGGACCACGCACCGCTGCTCGCGCGCGAGGGCCGCATGCTCTGGTCGACGTGCAGCCTTGAGCACGCCGAGAACCGTTCCCAAGCCGAGTGGCTTTCCCGCAGGCTCAAGTTGCGGATCGAGCACGATGAAGCCACGGCGCCTGCGGGCGTGCCGGGTTCGCCCGCGACCTCGGTGCGCAACGGCTCGTACCACGCGTTGCTCGGTCCGTGAACCCGATCTTCGGCGCGGTGCGCCACCGGCACGTGGCGCACGACGGCTCCGGTGCGTTCAGGCGCCGCGCTCGACGGCTGCGAACAGCTCGTACATCCGCTCGGCGCTGGCGGCTTCGTAGCACTGCGCCCGGAAGGCCGCGTTGGACATCACGCGGCTGATCCGGCCGAGGGCCTGGATGTGCTCGGCGATGCGGTCCGGCGGGCTCACGAGCAGGCACACGAGCCGGACCGGGCGGTGATCAATGGCGTCCCAATCGATGGGTTGCGCGGGGCGGCCGATCGCCAGCCTGACTGCGCGCGCACCGGGACACTTGCCGTGGGGAATCGCCAAGCCTTCGCCGATGCCGGTCGAGCGCTGGCGCTCGCGCTCCCACACGGAATCGCGGAGCACCGCGGCATCGCCGATGTCACCCTGCGCTGCGAGCATGTCGACGAGTTCGTAGATCGCATCCTGCCGCGTGGACGCCTTGAGCGGCACGCGGATCGTGGCAGGCGTGAGGATGTCGAGCAGCGCGCTCGGCATGGGGCCGGGGACTCTACCACCGACATCCTGCGGCGTGCGCTCAGCGCCGCTGTGCCTCCAGCCGCTTCTGCTCCTCGGCCGCGAGGCGCTCCGCTTCGCCAAGCGCCGCTTGCGCTTCCAGTTCACGACCTGCACGGGCGCAGGCATCGGCGAGCGCCTCCCAGAGACCACGCTCGGTGGGCGCCAGCCGGACGGCCGCTTGCAAGGTCGCAATCGCTGCGTCGTTCTGCCCGAGCCGGGCGAAGCCGTTGGCCTTCACGAGCATCGCGCCGACATTCCCTGGCGCGAGCTCGAGCGTGCGATCGACGAGCGCGATGCCTTCATGGACCTCGCCGTCACCGCTCCCCCGCTCGACCAGCACCACGCTCAGGCGCCGCAGTGCATTCAGGCTGTCGGGCCGTGCGGCAACCCAGGCGCGAGCGGCCTCGATCGCTTCCTCGTCGCGGCCCTCGGACATGAGCCACAGGATCTCCTCGTCGCGGATCGCCTCCCACATCGGGTATTCCGCCAGCGCGCCGGCGACCCAGGTGCGGGCCTCGTTGCCCTGACGCGCCGCCCGGAGGATGCGCGCCACGCTGGCGGCGATGACCTCGTTGGTGCCCTCCGCGTGCATGGCCTGCAGGAATTCAAGGGCGCGTGCGTGATCACGCTTGACTGCGGCGAGCCACGCCAGGCGCATGCTGAACTCGCGGTCCCGCCACGAGAGCACGGCCCAACCGCCCTCGCCGATCGAGCGTGCACGCAGGTACCACGTCGAGGCCGCATCGACGAGCTCGATGGTCTCGCGGTCCGGCAGCACGCCATCCGCATCGAAGACCATCTGCTCCGCCACGAGCACCTGACGATCGGCTCGATCGGCCATCCAGGCCGCCACGCCCGCACCGGCCGTCGGCACGACCACGCCGAGTGCGCCTGCAGCCGCCAGTACCGCGACGACGCCGGCGGCACGCACCCGACCCGCCTGGCGCAGCACCACGCCGAGCGCCGAGGCATCACGGGACGCGAGCACGCGCCAGCCGGTCCAGACGACCCACGTGATGCATACCGCAAGACCGCTGGCGAAGAGGAGCGGCAGCAGCGAGTAGGCCGCGAGGAAGGAGATCCCCGCCACGACGGCGATGAACACCTCATCGGCGATCGAGAGATCGAAGAGCCTGGCCGCGGCGGGCGCCGCCTGCGCAGGCCCCGGTCCGAAGCCGAAGGAGAGCGCCTGCTTGGGACACGCGCTCACGCAGTCCATGCACTTCATGCATCCGCTGTCGACGACCATGCGGAAGTCGCGCACTTCCTCGTGCACGCGAACGTTGCTCGTGCAGACCGCGGTGCAGTGGCCGCACTGGTCGCAGGCATCGCTCACCCGGATGCGGGCGCGCGCAAATCGATCGAGCGGCGCGAAGAACCCGCCGTACGGGCAGGCATACGTGCAGTAGCCCTTGTTGCCGAGGAAGACCACCGTGAGCGCTCCGCAGACCAGCAGGAACGGGATGCCCACGGCCCATCCCGGGAACGTGCCCCAGAAGTCATCGGTGACCAGCTTCATGCTGAAGCCGGGCCAGGTCAGGTTCGGCTGCAGGATCGGTGCGAGCGCGAACCGGTAGACGAGCGGCCACACGAACATGTAGAGCGCGAGCAGGAACGGCAGCCACAGGAGCACTCGGCTGCGGAAAGGCCGCGGGCGGATGCCCAGGCGCGCGAGCAGCGCGGCGCATGCATCTTGGAGCAGGACAACATGGCAACCCCATCCGCAGAACCAGCGCCCCAGGATCGCCGTGCTGCCCAAGGCGAGCGCGAAGAAGATCGTGCCGACGGTGATCACCCCGTCCTTGACGGTCTCCATCGACTCGCTCGGCTCGATCGGTGCGAGCGTGGTGTCGGCCCAGAGCCAGTGGAGCACATGCACGATCATCAGCGCCTGCACCACCAGCAGCACGGCGAAGCGCTTGCGGGACATCCTGCTCGCCGGAGCCGGCCGATGGCCCGCGGCGGGAAGCACCGTGAGCGAGACGTGACGCGGTTGGCAGTCGGATGGCATGGGGTTTGCTCCTCGGGGCAAATCTATACTCATGCCGATGCCACGCGACTACTACGAGGTGCTCGGGGTCAAGCGTGATGCGTCCGCGGATGACCTTCGTCGCGCGCACCGCAAGCTCGCCCGCCAGTGGCACCCCGACGTCAACAAGACTCCCGAAGCCGCCACGAGATTCGCCGAGGCCCAGGAGGCCTACGACATCCTCTCCGATGCCGACAAGCGAGCCACCTACGACCGCTTCGGTCACGCGGGGCTCCAGGGCGGCGCCGGTGCGGCTGCGGCCGGTGGCGACCAGCCTTTCGGCGGGGGCTTCGGTGGATTCGATCCATCGCAGATCGATCCAGAGATGTTCGAGCAGATCTTCGGCGGCATGGGCGGTGGCGGGCGCGCACGGGGCCGATCGCGCGGTCCGTCCAAGGGCCAGGACCGCCACGGCGAGATCACCGTGCCGTTCCAGGTGTCGATCCTCGGCGGGCGCCATGGCATCGGCAGCGGCGAGCAGTCCATCGATGTGCAGATTCCCGCCGGCATCGAGGACGGCACGCAGCTGCGCGTGCGCGGACAGGGCGAACCCGGTCACGGCGGCGGACCTGCCGGCGACCTGATCGTCACGGTGCATGTGGCGCCGCATCCGGACTTCCGCCGCGACGGCGATGACATCCTGCGCGACGTGCAGGTTTCGATCTTCGATGCCGCACTTGGCGCAAAGGTCGACGTGCCGCTGCTCAAGGGCACGGTCACGCTGACCATCCCACCGGGCACCGGCAGCGGCAAGCGCCTGCGCGTGCGCGGGCAGGGCGTGCGCAGATCGGCTGGCGCATCGGGCGATTTCCTCGCCATCGTGCAGATCGATGTCCCCGAGTCGCTCTCGGACGATGACCGCGCGGCACTCGAGGCGATGCGGGAATCGGTGCGCAGCCGCGGGGCGTGATGCCGGATCGTTCGTTCGCTCAGCGTGCGTAGCGCTGCCGCGCGTCGAGGATGGCCTTGCGGCACTTGGGAGCATCGTGCACGCAGGTCCATGCGAGCCGGGCTGGTGCACGCGGTGCACGGCGGATCGCGACGTGGCCCAGACCGAGCAGCCGTTCGGGATTCGTCGAACCCGCATCGACGCACTCGGCATCGCGCAGCGGCATCGCCTGTACCTGCGGCACCGCACCTGAACGCACGATGATGCGACGATCGGTGAGGACGTACACGCGGCTCCACCAATCGCTGGCGGCCCACACGAGGCGCGCCACCACGATCACGCCGCCTGCGCCGAGCGCATGGGTGGCATCCCACGGCACGCTCGGGTCTGAGGTCGCCGCGAGGAGCCCGAGGGCAACGACGATCCCCATGCACGCCACGCGCACGCTCACGAGCAGGATCAGGAGCGCCGAAGGCTTGACGGCAAGCAGGATGATCTCGCCATCGTCGAGGCACTCCTGCACGCCAGGATGCGCGACGACCTCAAGTGCCAGCCCCGCGGCCGGAGCCTGCGGACTCACCTGATCACCTCGCGGCGCAGCACGCCGATGTACGGCAGGTTGCGATACTCGTCGTCGTAGTCGAGGCCGTAGCCCACCACGAACTCGTCAGGGATGTCGAATCCCGAGTACTCGCAGGGCGTGGCCATGGCTTCGGGCTTGTCCTTGCGCACCAGCACGCACGTGGCCACGCTTGCAGCGCCCTTGGCCATGATCTCGTGCCGCAGCAGCGCGAGCGTGCGACCCGTGTCGAGGATGTCATCG
>JASGCG010000044.1 GCA_030054235.1 Bacteroidia bacterium | reverse complement strand
GTCCGGATGCGCCGCAGCGTCGATGCACAGGATCTGGAAGGCAGCCTGCGCCGCAAGCAACGCGGTGATCCCCTGGGGATCGCGTGATGGGCAGACCTCGACCACATCGGCCCCGGCGAGCCGGATGCCCGCCAGCCAGCGCAGCGCCAGGAACAGCTCGGCCGCGCTGAACCCACCGCTCACCGGAGTGCCGGTGCCGGGCGCGCACGATGGATCGCACGCATCGATGTCCAGCGTCAGGTAGCACTCGTCGTCGCCGAGCCGAGCCCGGAACTCCTGGATGATCGACGCAACCGATGCACGATCCTCGACCCAGCGCGACATGCCCACGACGGTGATCCCGGCCTCGCGGCCGAAGTCGAGGTCCTTGAGCGTGTTCAAGGGACCGCGCACGCCAAGCGACAGCGTGCGCTTCGGATCGACCACCCCTTCCTCGATGGCACGGATCAGGAAGCTTCCGTGGCCGTAGCGCTCGCCCCAGACGACATCGACGGTGTCGAGGTGCGCATCGATGTGGATGAGCGGCAGCCCGCTCGATGGTCGCCCCGCACGTTGCCACGCCACGCGCAGGTTCGCCAGCGCAATCGAGTGGTCGCCCCCGATCGCCAGGAGCCGCGTGAGGTCTGGATCACCCAACCCCGTCGCAAAGTCCTGCACCAGCCCCACGTTGTCGGCGCACGAGTACGGCGCCACCGGGCTGTCGCCTGCGTCGGCCATGCTGAAGCGCTGCGCCAGATCGATGCCCAGCTCAGGGCTGCAGGGCTTCACGTACTGGCTCGCCTCACGCACCGCTCGCGGACCGAAGCGCGCGCCCGGGTGGTAGGTCGTCCCGCCATCGAAGGGAACGCCGTAGATGCACCACTCGACCGGCTGGTGCTCGGCGCGCACGCGATCCAGCTCAGGCAGGCGCATGAACGTCGGCAGCCCGCTGAACCTCGGTCGCTCGCGTCCACTGGGCAGGTCGGTCGGCATGTCGTGCTCCTGGTCAGCGGCCGGGCATCAACCCAGCCAGGTGTCGTCCCACAGGGCGCCATCGGGCACCGCAGCACCATCGCTTGATTCTTCAAGGTGCGCGATCGGGGCCGCGCAGGAGTCCACGCTGAACGCGGCAGCCGGGCGGTGGTTGCCGCTCAGGCCGAGGCCGCCGAACGGCAGGGCGCTGCTCGCGCCCGCGGTGCCCACGTTCCAGTTCACGCAACCGGCCTCAAGGCGCGGGCAGAGGGCCTCCCACCGCGAGCGGCTTGCGGTGAACACGCTCGCTGCCAGGCCGAAGCGCGAGGCATTCGCCTGCTCGAGCGCATCATCATCGTTCGCCGCCACGGCAAGCTGCACGATCGGCGCGAAGACCTCGCCATCCTGCTCGAGCGTCAGGCGCGGCCACGTCAGCACGCCGGGCGTCATGAACCAGCCGGGCCGATCGAGCGCAGCGGCACGAAGGAGGATCGTGGCTCCGCGCGAGACCGCAGCGGCTTGGAACTCCAGCGCTGCATGCCGGGCGGCCTCGGTCGCGAGCGGTCCCATGAAGGCCGGAGCCGCGCCATCGCCATCGCCCACCAGCAGCGTGCTGGCCATGCGGCAGAACGCGGGAATGAACCACGGCGCCGCCGACTCCTGCACGACGATGCGCCGGGTGCAGGTGCAGCGTTGACCGGTGGTCGCGAACGACGCGCGAACGCACTCGAGCACCGCCTGCCGCCGATGCGCATCGTCCAGCACGATCGCAGCATTGCTGCCACCCATCTCCAGCGCGAGCAGGCGGCCGGGCCGATCCAGGTTCGCCTGCATGATGCTGCGGCCGACCGGCCACGAACCCGTGAAGAGGATCCCGTCGAGCCCCTCATGCGCCACCAACGCCTTGGCCACCGCTGGTCCGCCCTGAACCAGGTTGAAGACGCCCGCTGGCAGCTCTGCCGCCTGCATGCACTCGGCCATGAGCTGGCCCACCAGCGGCGTGCGCTCGCTCGGCTTGAAGACGATCGTGTTCCCAAGGAGCAGTGCCGGCACCCAGTGCCCATTGGGAAGATGTGCCGGAAAATTGAACGGCCCGAGCACGGCCATCACGCCGTGCGACCGGAAGCTGCAGCGCCCCACGCGAGTGGGCGCGACCGCGAATTCCCACGGCCGCACGCGCGATTGGCAGGTCTCGCCCAGCGTGATCGCCACCTTGTCGGCCAGGAGCTTGGCCTCCAGTCGGCTCTCGGCCAGGGTCTTGCCCATCTCCCGCGTGATCGCGCGAGCGATGTCCTCGGCGCGCGCCGAAACGACCGCCGCGAAGCGCTTGAGTGCGGCAACGCGCACCTCGGTGCCGGCCATGCGCCAGGCCGGCAGCGCGCGCCGTGCCGCCACGACGGCTGCATCGACTGCACCAAGCTGCGATCGGGCGCTCCACACCACGTCATCGGGTCGGGCCGGATTCACGCTCGTTACATCGGCTCGCTCCGCATCAAGCGGGTGCCAGCGACCATCGATCAGGTTGGCAGGGCCCATGGATCAGCGCCGCTTCGCCGAGGATCGCGCAGGCTTGCGCGGCTTGGCACCGCGGGGCCGCGCGCCCTTCGCAGGACCCGCCGTGGAACGCGCAGCCTTGCCGGGTCGCGCCGCACGACCGGGCTGCTTGAGGATCGTCACGCCGACCGTGCCGCCGAGGGTCACCCCCAGCGCCTCCGCGACATCCCGGGGCAGCCGCACTGCCGTTCCCGTCACGCTGACGCGCGTGCGCACGGCGCGGAACCCATGCTCGTGATCGTGCGAACTCACGATCGCCTCGGCATTGCCACGCCCCAGCGAGGCCACCTTGAGCCGTGCCGTCGACTTCACCAGCGGGATCTCATCGCGGCGCGCCTGCAGGTACGGGCCACCGTCGAAGGGATCGACGTGGTCCATCTCCTGAAAGCCCTGCTTTTCCAGCATGCGCAACGCGGGCACCGTCTCGTCACCGACCTTGCCGATCAGGTTGCGCGCCTCGGGCGGCAAGAGGCTGATGTAGATCTCGCTCTTGGGAAAGAGCGACTGGATGAACTCCTTGCTCTTGGTGCTGAACAGGTCGGCCTCGGCGTAACTCAGGTTGATGAAGCGGCGCCCCAGGTACTCCCACAGCGGCGTGTGGCTGTTGGGATCGAGCGCGCCCATCATCTCCGCCAGGATGACCGGGCTGAACTTGGCGCGGTGCAGCCCGATGAAGTGGAAGCGCACGAGCGACAGCAGCGCACCGAGCTTCTCGGGATGGCCGCGGTAGCCCGGCGACAGGATCAGCCCCCCCACTTCGCTCGCGCCCGTCTCGTCGGAGCCGAGCTGGATCGTCACGTGCACCTGCCCCGTGCCCAGATCCTTGCTGTAGTGCTCGCGCTTGCGCACCTGGAAGTACAGGTGCGGGTGGCCGTGCCAAGAGATGCAGCCGATCAGCGCGCTCGTCCCGATCACCGCGCCGCTCGAGGTGTCCTCGAGGACGAACATCCACTCGCGATCGCGCGCGTGGGCCTCCTTGCCCGTGAAGCTCAGGCGACTCGCCTGGATCTTCTCGGCAAGCAGGTCCTTGTCCGCCGGCAGATTGATGAAGTGCACCATCTTCGCCAGCTTCAGCAGCGTGGGCAGATCATCGAGCGTGGCTTGGCGGATCACGAACATGGCGTCAGCCCACCTTCCGGAATGCGCGCTCGATGACCTCGAAGACCGGACCCATGTGGGCCGGTTCCATCACGCCGACCGGCGCGAGCATGCGCACGTGGTACGGACCGTGCCCGCAGATGAAGGCGATCACACCCTCGTCGAACATGGCATGGAGCAGCTTCATGATCCGGTCCTTGTCGCCGCCGAAGGGCGTCAGGCGCATCATGCCGCCCACCCCGCCGACGAGCGACGGCTGCGCGCGCCCGAGCGAATCACGGGCCGGCGGGAACCACTCCGGATGCGCGGCGACCAAGCGGTCGGCGTGCTCGCGGAAGGCGGCGTGCAGCCGCGCGTTGCGCCCGTCGGGACCGTAGTACCCACCGTCGCGAAGGATCGTCAGAGCCTCGAGCCCCGACTGGAACGCGCTCACGCTGCTCGAGAACGTGCCGCTGAGCAGGCCCGCCTTGGGGTTCATCGCCTCGGTGAAGAGGCATGCGCACACCTGGCTCATCTTGCCGATCGTGACCACATCCACGAACTCGCCCAGGTCCATCATCTGGAAGGCGAACATGCGCTCGGTGCGGCCGAAGCTCTGCACCTCGTCGGCCCAGACCGGGATGCCCGCCTTGCGGCAGATCGTCATCAGGCGCACGAAGAACTCGCGTGGCGCGACCTTGAAGCCACCCTCGCCCTGCACCGGCTCCATCACGAAGCAGCTGTGCTGGCCGGGATACCGGTGGATCACCTGCTCAAGGTGCCACGCCGCCATCTCGATCGAGCGCTCGCCCATCGCCGGGTCGTAGAAGGGCATGTAGTCAACGAGGACGTTTTGCACGACGCCCTGCCGATACGCGGGGCCGTCGCCGATCTGGCTCATCGTGGTCGAGCGCCCCATGAAGCAATCAGCGAACGCGATCACACGAGGCGACGCGCCCGTCTTCTGCTGGCAGACCTTGAGCGCGCTCTCATTGGCCATGCAGCCGGAATTCGTGATGAACGCGTGCCGGATCGAACTGCCTTTCGACGCCTCGGCCACCAGCAGCTCGGCGATCGCGATCGAGTCGGCGTTGAACTGCAGGTTTCCCTCCATGACCAGGTCGGCGACCGCGGCACGAAGTCCCGCCCGCACCATGCGCCCGTCGGCATGGCCGAACATGTGCACGCCGATGCCGTTGATCATGTCCCACTTCACGCTGCCGTCGGCGAGTTCCACCAACGGACCACGACCAGCTCCGGAACCCACGTACGGATAGAGCGAGGCACGCCCGCGCACGCCGCCGTTGCGCGACAGCCACGCGTCATACGACTCCTTCCGAGCAGGATCGGCAGGTCGTGCTCCCGTGAAGCCCGTCTGGAGCGCCTCGACGCGTGCCACGATCCGTTCGATCAGGTCGGCGACCTCGGGGTCGCGTGCAAAGGCCGGCAGCACGTCGTGATGGGTCGATCCGTGACTCATGCCCGGATGCTATCCCGCACCCGAAGCATGGTCAGGGCGAGCAGCGCCGCGCGCGCCCCAAGGCTGTCGAGCTCGGCGAACTCGTCATGCCGATGCAGGTTGCCGCCGCGGACCCCCATGCCGTCGAGCGTCGGCACGCCGGCCGCCTGCACGATGTTGCCGTCGCTCACGCCGCCCGTGAAGCCGGCGCCGACCTGCAGGCCAAGGACACCGGCCGCATCCTGCATGCACCGAACGAGCGCCTCGACCGCGTCCGTGCGCTCCTTGACCGGCCGATTCACCTCGATGTCGATGACCACGTTCGGCAGGTCGTTGGGACCACCTCGACCAAGCGCCTGTAAGCCGGCCATCAGCGCGCGGCCATCGTCCTCCGTCTGCCAACGGATGTTGCCCACCGCACCGGCCCGGTCAGGAATGATGTTGGTGGCCTCGCCCCCGCGCAGGAGCGCCATGTTCACGATGCGTCGCGGAGGGTCAGCGAGCCGTGCCGCCGCGGCCACCGCTTCGCACAGCGCCGTCACGGCACTGATCCCCTGCGCAGCATCACGCCCCGCGTGGGCCGCGCGACCAAAGGCCTCGATCGACACGCGTGCGCTGCCGGGACGCTGCACGACGATCGATCCATCGGGCATCGCCGGCTCGGGAATGAAGGCCGCCAAATGCCCGGGCGCGACCGCTGCCAGCGCATCGCGGCTCGCCCACGAGCCCGTCTCCTCATCCGTCGTCGCCACCATGGTCCACGACAGGTCATCGATGCCGGCCCGTCGAAGCGCTCGAAGTGCCAAGAGCGCCACGAGCACGCCGCCCTTCATGTCGGCGACGCCCGGCCCCACCACGCGCGAGCCCGCTTCGGCCCACGTGGCGCCCTGCCACTGGGCATGCACCGTGTCCAGGTGCGTGCAGATCAACATGCGCCGCTGATCATCGGCGCCGCAGCGAGCGACCGCGATCCCGGCACCCGGGCTCGTTCCATCCGGCGCTCCGATCCGGTCCTCGGTGCGCGGTGCGGGCACGCGCTCCATCGAAGCGCCAAGCTCAGTCAGCGCGCGCTCGATCCACCCGAGCGCGCGGACCAAGGCACCTGCATCAGTCGACGGAGACTCAAGGTCCACCAACTCGCGCCACTGCGACCGCGCCGCAGGCTCAAGCGCGCGTACCGCGTCGATCACGGCTTGGTCACGCGCTTGCGTTGCGTCGGTCATGACCTGACCGCCACGCGCGATCGTTGCCACGTGCCCTCAAAGACCGTCGTCGCCGGGCCCGTCATGAACACGCTGGACTCGCCGCCGGCCCACTCCAAGGCCAGCGTGCCGCCGGGCAAGTCTGCGCGGATCGCGCCGTGGGTTCGGCCTTCGAGCGCGCCGGCCACGGCCACCGCGCATGCACCCGTGCCGCACGCCTGCGTGATGCCGCTGCCCCGCTCCCACGTTCGCATCCGTACATGATCTCGATCGATGACCTCGACCAGATGCACGTTGATGCGCGCAGGGAATGCTGCATGATGCTCCAGCACCGGACCGATCGCGCGCAGGTCGATGCGCTCCACGCTCGGGCACCAGAGCACCAGGTGCGGGTTGCCCATGCTCACGAGCGTGGCCACGGGTTCGATCGCACCCCACGCCGTGTCACCGATCGCTGCACGAAGCACGCCCGCAAGGCCACGATGCCCCACGACCGGCGCTTCAGGATCGAGCCCTGCGAGCTTGGCGGGGATCCGCTCACTCGCCAGGATCGGCGCGCCCATGTCCACGCGGACCGACTCGACCAGATCGTCGGGGCCTGCGGTCCACACCAGGCTGAGCACGCCCCGGCCGGTCTGCACCCGCAGCGGATTCGCCATGGCCAGCCCACGATCGATCGCGAACTTGCACACGCACCGAACGCCGTTGCCGCACATCTCGCTCTCGCTGCCGTCGGCGTTGAACATGCGCATGCGCACGTGCGCCTCGACCCCCGGATCGGGCGGCATCACGAGGATCAGGCCATCGCTGCCGACGCCGCGGTGACGATCGCTGACCGCCCGCGCCAGCGACGCCGGATCATCCACCGCATGCTCGAAGCCATCGACATACACATAGTCGTTGCCGAGGCCGTGCATCTTGGTGAACGGCAGCGCGCTCATGGCCGTCGGATCGTGCCCATGTCGATGACGACCCGGCCCCGCCGGTACACGTCCACGTTCAGCGTGGCGCTGTCGATGAAGCACAGCACGATGCCGTTCACGCCGGTGGCATCGGCGTACGTGAAGTCACCGATGTGCGGGCCCGCGTAGCGCCCGTTGTCGTAGGACTGCGCGTGGAAGTGGAAGTGCGAGAGCGCGGTGTAGCCGGCCTCGAACATCTCCTTGCTGGCCTCGAAGCGGACATCGCTGCCACGCACGCGAGGCGTGAACTCGACGGCCTCGATCCGCCCCTGATCGTCGAGCCGCAGGATGCCCCCGTACTCCGTGCCGCGGTCATTCACGTCGCGATCACCGATCTCGAAGAGGTGCGTGCGCAGCTGCGGCGACTCGAAGGCCCGGTGCAGCACGAGGATCAGCGCGCAGTCACCCCACGTCAGCCGGTCGCGCTGGTCGTAGAGTGTCTCGCTGAACTTGCCTTCGAAGCCGTCGAAGTTCGGCGAGTGCCGGCTGGGCTTGATCGTGGCACGGACCTGTTCGAACAGTTCCTCCTTCGTGCGCGTCGCCAGCTCCGGCCAACCCTCCACGACCGCCATCGCCACGGGGACTTCACGCACTTCAAGCGAGCGACGCGTGGCGTCGGGGAGTTTCGCGAGCGCGGTCCTGGCGCGCGCGAGGAAGGTCGCCCGCGAAGGCTGCACGAGCGCCCTCATCCAGAGGATCTCCTCCTTGTTGCGCGGCATGATGCCCAGGTCGAGCACGCCTGCCCGGAGTTCGCGCATGAGGGCATCGCCCTTGGCCGGTTCGGTCGCGCGGAGTTCGGCCATGAGCCGTTCTTCCTGCCCCTGCGCCACGAGCAATTCCCAGCAGCGCATCCGCAGGTTGTCCTGCTGGCGCACGACGGGATCGTTCATGGTCCGGAAGAGTTCCGGGATGATTCCATCCTCGCCGTACAGCGCCACCAGCGCCAGGCGCTCCGGCCGCTCCTTCGGCTTGTCATCCCACCCCGGCACGGGCGAGGCCCACGCGCGAATGAGCGCCGGTACGAGTGCGTTCCAGCGGAGCTCGGCGATGCGTTGGCAGAGCGTGCGACGCCACTCAAGGGCCGTCATGCGCGCGAGATTGACCTCGATCGCCTCTTCAAGTGCGGGCTTGTCGAGCCGGTAGAGCCGATCGAACGCCTGCTCGCGGATCTGCTGCACATAGCCCGTCGACACGACGATCGACTTGAGCTGGCGGATGTACTCGGGCGTGGGCGCGGCATCGAGCTGTTCCATGGCTCGGATGTGCTGCGTCGGCAGTGCATCGGGCGTGGCCAGCACACCCTGCGGGTCGCTGATCGGGCCCGTTGCACAGGCTGCCAAGAGAAGGGCGAGAACGATCGGCGCGGCCGTGCGCATTGGCAGCAGTGTACGGAGTCGAGGCCGGACTACACTTTCGACATGGCTCGTGACACCAAGGTCCAGACCCATGAGCCGCTCGATGAGCGGGTGCGTGCCGTGCTGGACCTGGTCCGCCCGGGCATTCGAGATGACGGCGGCGACGTGGAGCTGGTGAGCTCAGCGCAGGGCCAGGTGGTGCTGCGCTTCCTCGGTGCCTGCGTCACCTGCCCAAGCAAGTCGATGACCCTTCGCGGCGGCATCGAACGGCTGCTGCGGGAGCGGATCCCGGAGATCGTCTCGGTTGAATCGCTGAACTGAGTGGCGCCGCTGACGCGGCGCGGAACCAACGGCGCGTGGCTCAGACCGTGCCGAGCCGCACGGACCTCACGCCCCAGCCGTGCCGTCCTCGGTGATGCGCCCGGCGATGTCGGTGCGCCGCTGCTGCTGCTCCTCGAGGATCTCCTTGGCCACCTCACTGCGGTGGACCGGCATCTCTCGTGGGAAATCGAACGCGATGCGGACGCGGTCACCCTTGATGGCAGCGATGCGGATCGTCC
>JASGCG010000043.1 GCA_030054235.1 Bacteroidia bacterium | reverse complement strand
GCGGCTCGCGAAACTGTGGGGATCCTGAGCCAAACGTGCGCCACACATCGCGCGTGATCGACACACGATCGATACAAGATCTAGTCTGAACCAAGATCAACCACCAAGGAGCCTCGATCATGTCGACATCTGCGCTGAAGATCACCGAACTTGGCGACGGAATCGTCTCACTTTCACTGCAGATCAATCCAGACAAGCCGCGCGGCGGGGTCGTCGTGCTCGATGCCTGGCTGATCGATCAGATCCATATCGCGATGGATCGCGTCGAATCGATGCACAATCTCAGCGGATTCATCCTTGAGAGCGCCTCAGAGCGCGTCTTCGTGGCTGGAGCCGACTTGGCTGAGATCGACGCGATGGACGACGGCGCCCTGCATGGTTATTTGAAGCGCGCCGCCGATGCATTCTGGCGCATTGCCGCCCTGCCTTGCCCAAGCGCCGCGATCATCGGCAAGGCGGCCTTGGGCGGGGGCCTCGAGATTGCCATGCATTGCGACGGGCTCATCGGGGTCGCCGCGGCTGAGGGCGCCAAGCCGTACCGGATTGGCCTGCCCGAAGCGGGGCTGGGGATCTGCCCAGGGTGGGGCGGAACGCAGTGCTTGCCTGCCCGCATCGACCCCCTGACCGCCATCAAGGCCACGGCGACGGGAGAAACCTTCGCCAGCAACGCCCTGCCCTCCTGCCTCTTGAATGCCGTGGCGCCATCGGCCGAGACCGCCCACGCCACCGCTACGGCATGGCTCCGCAGCCAGCGCAAGCAGCAACCCATCCGCTGCATCCGCGGGGATCAGGGGTTGGCGCTTCCAGGGGTGACCGAGGCACTGGTCCAGGCTCGGAACGAACTTCCGCAGACCCCCGCCGCGATCGCCGTGTGTGATCTGGTGCAGTTCGGCCTCGACCACGGCTGGAGCGCCGCCTGCGAACGAGAGCGCCACACGCTCGTGGGGCTGCGCCACACGCCGCAGGCCCGCGAGAAACTCGCGGCCTTCCTCAAGAAGTGAGGCCGTCCGGCCATTTCCCCAGCCGGACCGACCGCCCTACACTTCCCCGCCTGCGGGCGACTCTGATGGGTCGCCCGTTCCGTTTCCATCGACGAACCACCCCAGAGGATCCCCCCATGAGCTCCACCAACCTTGCCGACATGAAGGGCATCGCTGAACGCGACCGCAAGCAGATCGAGGCCGCCCAGGAAATGCTCGGGCCCGATCCCTCGACGATGGGAGCGATCAAGAACGTCTTCTGGGGCAACTTCCGTGAGGAACTCATGTTCCCCTACCCCGAGGGAAGCGCCGACGAGACCGCGCGCTGCGACCAGCTGCTCGCCGAGCTCGACCGCTACATGCGCACCGAGCACCCCGCCCACCTGATCGACCAGGAACAGCAGATCCCCGACTGGGTGATCAAGCGCCTGTTCGCGCTGGGCGTCCTCGGCATGACGGTGCCCAAGGAATTCGGCGGCGGCGGCTTTGGCATCACCAGCTACAACCGAGCGCTCGAGCGCATCGGCCGCAGCTGCGGCTCGACGGCCGTGCTCGTGAGCGCACACCAGTCGATCGGCTGCAAGGCCGTCATGCTCTTCGGCACCGAGGAGCAGAAGGCGCGCTTCCTGCCCCGCATGGCACAGGACACGCTGAGCGCGTTCTGCCTCAGCGAACCCAACGTGGGCTGCGACGCCGGCGGCCAGGAGACGCGCTGCGAGCTCTCGGCCGACGGCACGCACTACATCCTCAACGGCGAGAAGAAGTGGGCGACCAGCGGCGCGCTGAGCGGCCTCTTCACCGTCATGGCCAAGCAGAAGGTCACCGATCCCAAGACCGGCAAGCAGAAGGACGTCGTCACGGCGCTGATCTGCACGCCGGACATGGAAGGCGTGGAGATCTTCAGCCGCAACCGCTCCAAGTGCGGCATCCGCGGCACGTGGCAGGCCCGCATCCGCCTGACCAACGTGAAGGTGCCGGCAACCAACCTGCTCGCGAAGGAGGGCCAAGGCTTCAAGATCGCCATGACCTGCCTGAACTACGGGCGCTGCACGCTCAGCGCGGGCATGCTCGGCGGCGCGGGCCATGCCTACGAGCAGGCGCTCAAGTGGGCCAAGTACCGCCACCAGTTCGATCGCCCGCTCGCGGACTTCGACCTCTGCAAGGAGAAGCTCGCGCGCATGGCCGGCTACGTCTACGCCATGGACGCCATGCTCTACATGACGACCGGCTTCCTCGACCGTCATGACGACGACATCATGGTCGAGACCGCGATGTGCAAGGTCTTCTGCAGCGAGATGGGCTACCGAACCGTGAACGACGCCCTGCAGATCATGGGCGGCGAGTCGTACATGACGGAGAACTCGGTCGAGCGCATCTGGCGCGACAGCCGCATCAACATCATCGTCGAGGGTGCGAATGAGGTCATGCACTCCTTCATCTGGGCCTACGGCGGCAAGCAGCTGGGCGAGTGGATGAAGGGCATCAAGGACCGCCCGTTCTCGAACCTCGGCAGCGCGATGCAGATCGGCTCGGAGCTCTTCCTGGGCTTCCGCCGCGGCATGCCCACGTTCACCTGCCAGAACCCGCGCATCGCGCGCCACCTCGACGAGTGCATGATGCGCATCCGCGAGTTCAGCCACCAGGTCAAGATGATGTTCAAGGAGCACGAGGAAGGCATCGTCACCGCGCAGACCATCCAGTCGCGCCTGGCGCTGGGCGCCCTCTGGATCCATGCCAGCCTCTGCACGCTGTCGAAGTTCGAGCGCAACATGCGCCGTGGCCTCGAGGGCCGCGAGCTCGAGCACGAGGCCGCGATCGTCGACCACTTCATCGCCTTCGCGGGTGAGCAGTTCGATGCCGAGCTGCGCGCGCTGCGGCAGAACTGCGACACGACCATGAAGCGTGCCGCGGATGCCGTGCTCGCCTGGGCCGACAGCCTGCCCAACGCCGACTACGTGCTCCCCGAGCGCACGCCGATCATGGCGGTTCGTGGCACCGGCAAGAAGCCCGACCAGTCGAACATCCCGCAGTTCGGCACCGGCAGCGTGTTCGCCGGCGTCAAGGTCAGCACCGGCGCGGGCGCCTGATCGGCTTCATCCAGCGACGAGCGCGCACTAGGATCCCCGCCTTTCCCCACCACCCCACGGAGTCACCATGGATCTGCTCAAGACGATGCACACGATGGGCCACGAGCGCGTGGCGTTCCACCAAGATCCCGCGAGCGGCCTGAAGGCCATCGTGGCCATCCACAGCACGGTGCTCGGCAACGCGCTCGGCGGCACGCGCCGCTGGGCGTACGCAAGCACCAACGAGGCGCTCTTCGACGTGCTGCGTTTGTCCGAAGGCATGACCTACAAGGCGGCCGCGGCGGACCTGCCGATGGGTGGCGCGAAGAGCGTGATCATCCTCGACGAACCGGGCCAGCAGCCGACCGAGGCCCAGGGCCGCGCGATGGGCCGCTTCGTGAACACCTTCGACGGCCAGTACATCGCCGCCGAGGATGTCGGCGTGAGCCCGCAGTTCTGCGACTGGATGGCGCGCGAGACGCCGCACATCATGGGCGGCGAGGCCGTCAGCCGCGGCGGCGACCCGAGCCCGTGGACGGCGCAGGGCTGCTTCAACTCGATGAAGGCCTGCCTGAAGTTCCTTGGCAAGCCGGTGAGCTTCGCCAACCTGACCGTCGGGGTGCAGGGTTGCGGTGCGACCGGCTACAAGCTCGCGAAGCTCCTGCGTGATGCGGGTGCGACCGTGCTCGTGACCGACGTGCACGTGCCCACGATGAAGCGTGCGGTCGAGGAACTCGGCTGCGTGGCGCTCGGCAATGACCGCAACCTCTTCACCGAGAAGCTCGACATCCTCGCGCCGTGCGCGCTCGGCGGCGTGCTCGATGCGAAGACGATCGCCGGCCTGAACTGCGCGATCGTCTGCGGCACCGCCAACAACCAGCTGCTCGATCCTTCGGCCGATGGCGTCGCGATCAAGAAGAAGGGCGTGCTGTACTCGCCCGACTTCGTCGCCAACGCCGGCGGGCTGATCCGCCTGGGCGGCCTTTACCTCGGCTACACCGAGGCGATGGTCGACCAGAAGGTCGCCAAGATCGAGGAGACCACGCTGGCCGTGCTCGAGGAGAGCCGCACGCAGGACTCGACGGCCAATGCCGCGATCGCCTACGCCAAGCGCCGCATCGCCGCAGGCCGCACGAGCGGCGCGAAGAAGCCCGCGACCGTCGGCGTCTGACCGCCTCGCCCCTCACGAACCCAAAGGCCGCTGCCCACCGCGGGCGGCGGCCTTGTTCGTTGGGGCGCGACGGAAAATCCACCAGATGGTGGTGGATTTTCCACCACTTTTGGCTATCGTGCCCGGATGCACGCCCGTCACGCCCAGGTGCCGCTCGCCAAGGCCCTTTCCGACACGCCGGTCGTCCTCCTGCATGGTGCACGGCAGGTCGGCAAGACCACGCTGGCCAAGTCCATGGCGGGCCGTGGGCGCACCTACGCCACGCTGGACGACGGATCGATCCTCTCGGCGGCGCTCGGTGATCCGCAGGGGTTCATCGATGCCATGGCGGGAGCGGTCACCCTCGATGAGGTGCAGCGGGCTCCTGAACTCTTCAGATCCATCAAGGCATCAGTCGATCGTGATCGCCGGCCCGGCCGGTTCCTGCTGACCGGCTCGGCCAACGTCATGATGCTGCCGAGGCTGTCCGAGTCCCTCGCCGGGCGCATCGAGACGGTTCTGCTCTGGCCACTTTCGCAGGGCGAGATCGAAGGCACGCTCGACCGTTTCATCGACCGCGTCTTCGACAGGACGGTCCTCGGGTGGAGCGCCCAGTCCCGACGGGCCCTGCCGCTGATCGAACGGATCATTCGCGGTGGATTCCCTGAGCCATCCGCCCGCTCCGATCCGGGCCGTCGAGATGCATGGTTTTCCGCCTACGCAGAGACGACCTTGCGACGCGAGGTGCGCGAGCTCTCAGGGATCGAGGCCCTGACGGAGCTGCCACGGCTGCTCGCTGCGCTCTCGACACGTGCCGGGACGCTGCTGAACGTCACCGACATCGCCCGTTCATTGGGCATGGCCCAATCGACCACTCGCCGGTACATCACGCTGCTCGAGGCGGTCTTCCTGGTCGTGCTCATTCCGGCATGGTCCACGAACCGTGCGAAGCGCCTTGCGAAGAGCCCGAAGGTGCTCGTGGCCGACAGCGGCCTCGCCTGCCATCTCATCGGTGCAGATGCCACGCGCCTGGAGCGTGATGGTTCCGCGCGAGGAGCCATGCTCGAGAACTTCGTCGCCATGGAACTCCTGAAGCAGCGGGAATGGAGCCGCCTGCGACCGAACCTCCATCACTTCAGGACCGCGGCCGGTGCCGAGGTCGACCTCGTCCTGGAGGATCGCGCCGGCCGGATCGTCGGCATCGAAGTCAAGGCGGCAAAGAACGTCGTGAGCGACGACTTCCGGGGGCTTCGTGAACTTCGCGAACTTGCAGGTGATCGATTCGTTCGCGGCATCATTCTGCATGATGGCCGCGAGACGGTGCGTTTCGATCCAGGCCTGCTCTCGGCCCCGCTCTCGGCGCTCTGGTCAGGCGAGTGAACTGCACTGATGCACGGGCCGCTGCCCACCGTGGGCGGCGGCCATGTTTGTTGGGGCGCGCTACGCTTCTTGGCATGCCGATGCACGAACGGATCCCGTCCGGGGAACATGACCATGGTCATGACTCGATGGACGACGTCATCGCTCTCTACAAGCGGGACATCGACATGACGCTGATCCGCGAGCGGCTGGCCATGAGCGTCGAGCAACGCTTTGCGACCTACCTCGATGCACTCAGGCTCGTGGAGGAGCTCCAGCGTGCGGGGCGCGCAACAGATCGCCCGAAGGACCTGGAGGCGATCGCCGAACTGGAGTCGCTTCGTCGCCCGCTAGCCTGAGCACGTGCGAGTCCACGCGACGCGACGCGAGTTCCTGGGCGCGGCAGCCGTGACGGCGGCTGCGGGCGTTGCGGGCGCGTGCACGGCGCCAGCATCCACCACGCGCGCTGGATCGAGCACGATCATTCCAACCAAGGGCCCACGAACCATGCACGACTTCGCACCAGCCACGCCCGAGTGGGCACTGCCCTATCCATCGCAGCGCATGCCCACGCTCGCGCGCCGCGGCATCGTGGCGACGAGCCAGGTGCTCGCCGCGCAGGCAGGCACCGAGATCCTTGCACAAGGCGGCAACGCCATCGACGCCGCGATCGCGACCGCAGCGTGCATGACCGTGCTCGAACCCACGACCAATGGGATCGGCGGCGATGCCTTCGCGCTCGTCTGGTCTCCCGCCGATGGCGGTCGCCTGCACGGCTTCAACGGTTCGGGCCGCACGCCGCGTGCGCTGGATCGTTCGCGCTTCGGCGGCAGCACGATGCCCACGCGCGGCTGGGATGCCGTGACGGTGCCGGGCCAGGTGTCGCTGTGGGCCGACCTGCACCGGAACTTCGGTGCACTGCCGTTCGCCGTGCTCATGGAGCCGGCAGCGACCTATGCACGCGACGGCTACCCAGTCGCCGTGCAGACCGCGCGCCTGTGGGAGCGCGCTGCGTCAGCCCTCGGCGGCAACGCCGAATGGCGCCGAACGTTCACGATCGACGGTCGCGCACCGCACGCGGGCGAGTGCATCCGCCTGCCTGATCATGCGCGCACGCTCGAGCGCATCGGCGCGACCGCCGGCCGTGATCTCTACGACGGCGAGCTTGCGAAGGCGATCGATGCCATGGCACGCGCCGATGGCGGCGCCATGCGGCTCGATGATCTGGCTTCGCACACGACCGAACCTGTGGCACCGATCTCGATGGGATTCCGCGGCGCTCGACTGCATGAGATCCCTCCCAATGGCCAGGGCATCGCGGCGCTCATCGCGCTGGCGCTGCTCGAGCGCATGGGCATCGATCGCCACGGCGTCGATGATGCTGCGGGCACGCACCTGGCGATCGAGGCGATCAAGCTCGCCTTTCGCGAGGCGCATCTGCATGTGGCCGAGCCATCGTGCATGGTCGCCTCGACGGCGGCATTGCTGGATCCGCAGCGACTCGATGCGTTGGCGGCGCGCATCGATCCGGCTCGCGCGCAGGACTTCGATGCCGGCGTCCCCAAGCCAGGCGGCACGATCTACCTCTGCGCGGCCGATGCATCGGGCCTGATGGTCAGCCTGATCCAGAGCAATTACATGGGCTTCGGCAGTGGGCTCGTGGTGCCGGACACGGGCATCGCGCTCCAGAACCGTGGTGCGTGCTTCAACCTCGAGCCCGGCCATGCGAACGAAATCGCCGCCGGCAAGCGTCCGTATCACACGATCATTCCCGGGTTCCTGTCACGTGATGTCGGCACCCCGACGGTTCATGCCGCGAGCGAGGCGGTCGCCGACCCGATCGGTCCCTTTGGGATCATGGGCGGCTTCATGCAGCCTCAGGCGCACGCGCAGTACACGCTGCGCACGGTCGTGCATGGACAGAACCCGCAGGCCGCGCTCGATGCACCACGCTGGCAGTGGATGAAGGGGATCGAGGTGCAGCTCGAACCGGGCTGGCCACAGGCCACGATCGATGGGCTGCGCGAGCGCGGACATGCCGTCACGATCGCCGCCGAGCGCTCCGTCACCTTCGGCCGCGGGCAGGCGATCGCTCGGCTTGACGATGGCGTGCTGTGCGGTGCGAGCGACCTGCGGGGCGACGGTTGCGCGGCAGGACGGTGAACGCTGCCTCCGCCGTCGTCGGCGAGAGGTGAGCCTCGGTGCCCAAACGGGCCCAGAGAGCGTGCACCCCAACGCCGGGCAAGGCGCGCCCCACGGGTTCGGCTCGGTGCAGATACATCGATTATCGGCTTCTTAGCCCTTGAATAATACTTTTGCTCATAAACCACCATAGTCCTGTGGGGCAACCGCCAGGGCGACCAAGGGATTGAGGTGCCGACGTTGTCGCATCGCTTCGACCTTCGCGCGGGGACCTCTCGAACCGCTCGACCGACGGGGCCAGACGCCACCCGCTGCTACCATCCCACGCGACACGGCCGTCGCATCGAAAGAGCGGCGGCCGTTTTCTTTCCCCAAGGTCCCCGCCCATGCCCATCACCAACGCCCTGACCACGACCATCGAGCGCGTCTCCATCCTCGACGAGCACGGGAACTTCGACGAGAAGCTCGGCAAGGGCCTGATCCCCGACGCCGACCTGCTCAAGCTCTACGAGACGATGGTCACCTGCCGCATGATGGACGAGGTGGCGTTCAAGCTGCAGCGCTCCGGCCGCATGGGCACCTACCCGCAGAACATGGGCCAGGAGGCCAACAGCCTCGGCGCCGCCTACGCGCTCAACAACGATGACTGGCTGGTCACCTGCTACCGCGAGAACTGCGGCCTGATGTGGCGCGGGGTGCCGATCGACAGCATTCTCCTGCACTGGATGGGCGACGAGCGCGGCAACGCCATGCCCCGCCCGCACCACGCGACACCGATCGCCGTGCCGATCGGCACGCAGATGCTGCACGCCACTGGCTTGGCGTGGGCCGCCAAGTACCGCGGCCAGAAGCAGATCGCCTGCACGTTCTTCGGCGACGGCGCGACGAGCGAGGGCGACTTCCACGAGGCGTGCAACTTCGCCGCCAACCTCGACATCCCGGTGATCTTCTTCTGCCAGAACAACTTCTGGGCGATCAGCGTGCCTGGCCGCATCCAGTGCAGCGCACCGACCGTGGCGCAGCGCGGCATCGCCTACGGCATGCCCTGCCTGCAGCTCGACGGCAATGACCTCTTCGCAGTCGTCTACGGCGTGCGCAAGGCCATCGAGCACACGCGCACGACCGGCAAGCCGTTCTTCATCGAGGGCGTGACCTACCGCCTCGGTGACCACACCACCGCCGACGATGCGCGCCGCTACCGCGACCAGGCCGAAGTCGACGCGTGGAAGGCGCGCGACCCGATCACGCGGCTGCGCAACTACATGACGAAGAAGGGCATCTGGTCGGATGCCAAGGACGCCGCGCTGCGCGAGGCCGCCGAGGCCAGCTGCATGGCGACGATCGAGCGCTGCGAGCAGGTCGAGCACCCCGTGCGCAGCGATGTCTTCAACTACACCTTCGCCGATCTTCCGGCCGATCTCGTCACGCAGC
>JASGCG010000042.1 GCA_030054235.1 Bacteroidia bacterium | reverse complement strand
GTCGATGAATCGATGCTGACGGGCGAGCCGATGCCCGTCGACAAGGCCCCCGGCGATCGCGTGCTCGGCGGCACGGTCAACGGTTCGGGTGCCCTGCGCATGATCGCCAAGCAGGTGGGCAGCGCCACGGTGCTGGCACAGGTCGTGCGTGCCGTCGAGGATGCCCAAGGCAGCAAGGCGCCGATCGCGCGCCTCGCCGATCGCGTGAGCGCTCGGTTCGTGCCCATCGTGCTGGCGATCGCACTGCTGGCGGGCACGATGTGGATCCTGCTCGGCCCGTCCGAGGATCGCATCGGGCGCGCCCTTCTGGCGATGGTGTCCACGCTCATCATCGCGTGTCCGTGCGCGATGGGGCTGGCCACACCTGCAGCGATCATGGCCGGCACTGCCGCGGCTGCGCGGAGGGGCATCCTCGTGAAGGGCGGCGCCGCACTGGAATCGCTCGCGCGTGTCACGACGGTCGTTCTCGACAAGACGGGCACGATCACCGAAGGTCGACCGCGGGTCTCAAGCATGACTGCATTCGCAGGGGTCACCGAGCGCGAGCTGATCACGGTCGCTGCGTCGGTCGAGCGATCAAGCGAGCATCCCTTGGCGAGGGCGATCGTCGCCGCGGCTGACGAGCGGGGGATCCTGCTCAAGCCGGCGACCGACGTTGTGGCCCATCCCGGGCAGGGCGTCGAAGGGGTGGTCGGCGGTCAGCGCGTGCTCGTGGGCACGCCTGCATGGATCGCCGGTGCGGGCCTTCCGTTTCCCGAGAGCGATGACGATGCGTCGACGATCGCTGTCGTGGCGTTGGATGACCATGTGCTCGGTGCGATCCAGCTTCGTGATGCGGCCCGAGCCGGCAGCGCATCCGCCGTGGCGTCACTTCGATCCTTGGGCATCGAGCCTGTGATGCTGACGGGTGACCGGGAGTCGGTTGCGCTCGTGATTGGGCGCGAAGTCGGCATCGATCGAGTGATTGCCGGGGTCCTGCCGCACGACAAGGCGCGCACGATCATCGAGCTGCAGGATGGTGGCGCGCGCGTGGCCATGGTGGGCGACGGCATCAACGATGCGCCTGCTCTCGCGCAGGCCGAGGTTGGGATCGCCATGGGCTGCGGCGCTGCGATCGCGCTCGAAGCGGCGGACCTCACGCTCATGCGCGGGGACCTTGCCGCGCTGCCGATCGCGGTGCGCTCGGCACGGCGCACGCTGCGCACCATCACGCAGAACCTATGGTGGGCCTTCGGCTACAACGCGGTCATGATCCCGGTGGCTGCCGGCGCGCTCTGGCCCTGGACCGGGTGGATGCTCCCACCGATGCTCGCCAGTGCTGCCATGGCGCTCAGCAGCGTGAGCGTGGTGCTCAACAGCCTGCGCCTGCTTCGGCGTGGCGCATGAGTGGTGGCTCGTGGCGGCGCGTGCTGGCTGCAGCGGGCTTCAGCTCGTGGCAACGCCGCCGCGCCCAAACACCCCAACGAATCGCTGGATCGTGCCGTCGCTGCCGCGCGACGCCGAAATGCTCACCCAGATGGCGCGGGCAGGGCTCCCGGTGTACTGCTCGACGAACTCCGTCGACCAGTGGTTGGCGAGCGTGAGGTTGCTGGTCAGCGCGGCCGTGAACTCCGTCGCGGCGCCCGGGCGGATCAGCGCGCTCACGCTCATGCCGACAGCCGCTGCGGCGGGGATGCCGGTGATCGATTCGCAGGCGGGATTCACCTCGGTGACGACGCCGTCATGGTCGGCGGTGAACATGCCTTCGCGCGCATGCGAGAACACGAGGTTGGCCATCTCGAGCCGTCGCTCGAGCGACCGGCGCTCGAACGCGCTGGCGAAGGCAGCGGCACAGACGCGCAGCATGCTGACCTCGGTCTCGGTCCAGGCATGCGTGGTGCGGACATGATCGAAGCCGACGAAGCCAAGCAGCTTGCCGTCGAAGGACATGGGCAGGACGAGCAGGGACGTGATGCCCTGCGGCTCGAGGATCTCGCGCTCGCCGATCGCGTGTGCCGGCAGATCGTCAAGCGACGTGAGGCGGATCATGCGACCGGCGCGCATCCGGGTCATCCACCACGGGAAGCCCTCGGTCGGCACGTTCTGCAACTCGCCGATCTGTGCGCTGGTGCCCACCGAGCACCACTCGTGGGTGTTGCTCATGACATCGGTCTCGGGCGAGAATCTGAAGACGTACGCGCGGGCGACCCCGAACATCTCGCCGACCCCGCCGAGCGTGCGGTAGACGATTGAATCGATGTCGCCGACCGGGCGATTCATGAGTTCTACGGCCACCGTGGACAGGAGTTCGAGCAGACGATCGTCGGATCGACGGTGCGGCATCGGCATCGGTTCGCCTACGGTCGAGTCGTAGCTCATGGCTCGCGCCATGGTAGGAGCGCGTTCGGGAGCGCGAAGGGCATTCGACCGGCTCGCCGGTGCCGGAGGACGGGCGCGCGGCTCCAGCACGGGACATACGATCGTGCCATGCGCATCGCGCTTGCCACGGCACGCGAACTTCCCAGGCCTGACGGCGACTTGCCCGTGCTTGCTGCTGCTGCCGCCGTGCGAGGCTGGACGTGCGTGGCGCACGCATGGGATGAAGCCGATGCGGCATGGAGCGAGCATGACGTGGTCCTGGTCCGGTCAACGTGGGACTACGTGGCCAAGCTCCCGCGTTTTCGGCGGTGGATCGAGGCCACGAGCCACGCAACGGTTGTCGTGAACGCGCCCGGGACCCTGCAGTGGAACCTGCACAAGGGGTACCTGCTCGAACTCGAAGCGCACGGTGTTCCCATCGTGCCGACGGCACTGCTTGCACCGGGCGTTGCGCCGGATTGGGACGGGGTCTTTTCCCGACATGGCGAACTGGTGCTGAAGCCGGCCGAGAGCGCAGGGTCGTTCGGCACGGTCCGTGTCCGCATGGGGGATCATGCGCTCGCGTTGGCGCATCGTGCCGAGCATGCGGACCGCGACCTCCTGGTGCAGCCGTTCCTGCCGAGCGTGATCGATCGCGGCGAGACGAACCTCGTGATGATCCATGGCGCCTTTTCCCATGCGGTCCGCAAGGGGGCTCGATGGGCAGGTCAACCCGAGCAGTCACGGGGTCTCGTCGAGCCAACGGCCGAGGAGCTGGATGTGGCGCATCATGTGCTCAAGGTGACCCATCAGCTCGGGCACGGGGTGCCCGCCTATGCGCGCGTGGACCTGGCGATCGGTCGGTGCGGCCGGCCCTTGCTCATGGAACTCGAGCTGGTCGAGCCGTCGCTCTTCCTTGACCGCGCCCCGTCAGCCGCCGATCGACTGCTCGATGCCGTGGCGGACCGGGTCGCCGCCGGCTGATCAGCGCCTGATCTGCTGCGCGGAATCCATGGCGATCGCGGCGGCGTGGTCCCACGGCACGGCCGAGAGTTCGATCTCGGGATTGCGCTCCTGGAAGAATCGCACGGGCCAGTGGTCGCTGAAGAGCACCACGCCGCGACCGCGGTCATCCCATGCAAGGCGCGATCCCTGCGGGGCATCCGGCAGTTCCATCTCGCGTTCCTCGGCCATCGCCGGGGCATCGTGGCCCTTGCGCCGCCACCACCGCGTGATCTGCCACGGTGCGCTCTCGAGCCGGCTCTCGGCGCCGTACTCGCCCTTGAGGCGGTGCGCCATCACCTCGAACTGCAGCGGACCGACGGCAGCGAGCAGCGCGATCTTGGTGCCGCTGCCGACGGTCTCGAACTTGCGCGCCACGCCCTCGCGCAGCAGCTGCTCGAGGCCGAGGTTGAACTTCTTGTAGTTGCCCGGCTGCGGGTTGTGCAGGTACGCGAAGCACTCGGGCGTGAACTCCGGGATCTCGTCGAAGACGATCGTGCGGTCGTCGGCGAGCGTGTCGCCGATGCCGAAGAGGTCATTGCCGACCAGGCCGACCACATCACCGGCGACGGCGTGGTCGACCGTCTCGCGCTGGTTGCCGAAGAGCTTGGCCGCATTGCCCAGCCGCACGCGCCGGCCGCTCTGAGCATGCACGACCTGCATCTCGCGCTCGAACGAGCCCGAGACCACGCGCAGGAACGCGATTCGATCGCGGTGCTTGGGATCCATGTTCGCCTGGATCTTGAAGATGAAGCCGCTGAAGCGCGGATCCGACGGCTCGATGCGCCCCGCACGGGACTGTCGCGCCGTCGGCGGGCTGCTGTCGCGCAGGAAGCCGTCGAGCAGGAGCTGCACGCCGAAGTTGTTGATGGCGCTGCCGAAGTAGACCGGCGTCACGCGGCCTGCGAGCACGGCCTCGCGGTCGAAGGCCGCGCCGGCGCCGCCGGTCTCGTCGAGCATCTGCACTTCCTGCAGGCTCTCGGTGTGGGCATCGCTGTCGAGCCTCTCGAGCAGGCGCGGATCGTCGATCCCGCCGACGGTCGAGGGCGCCACGAAGGCACCGCCGCTGGTGCGCTCGAAGAGGTGCATCTGGCGCGCCGCACGGTCGTAGACGCCGCGGAAGTTGGCGCCGGTGCCGATCGGCCAGTTCACGGGGTAGGCGCCGATGCCAAGGATCTTCTCGAGCTCGTCGACCAGGTCGAGCGGGGGACGCGTCGGCCGGTCGCACTTGTTCATGAACGTGAAGATGGGCACGCCGCGCCGGCGGCAGACCTCGAACAGCTTGCGCGTCTGGGCTTCGACACCCTTGCCTGCGTCGATGACCATGACCGCCGCATCGACCGCGGTGAGCACGCGGTAGGTGTCCTCGCTGAAGTCCTGGTGGCCGGGCGTATCGAGCAGGTTGACGCGGTAGCCCGAGTAGTCGAACTGCAGCAGCGTGGAGCTCACCGAGATGCCGCGCTGCTTCTCGAGGTCCATCCAGTCGCTGGCCGTCGCACGGCGATCCTTGCGGCTCGTCACCGAACCCGCCAGGTCGATCGCGCCGCCGTACAGCAGGAACTTCTCGGTCAGCGTGGTCTTGCCGGCGTCAGGGTGCGAGATGATCGCAAAGGTGCGGCGTGGAAGGTCGGGCTGGCTCATGGCGGAGGGCCGATCAGGGTACACGGAACCTTGCTCCGGCTTGAGGGGTGAGCCACGGCTGACGCGTAGACTTGGAGATGCACGGGCGGACGGCATCCGACGAAGATGGCCCCCATGCCGCAGCACCGGGGCTGCGACCTGCAAGCCAATCGTGGAGGCCCCATGCTCGAGTTCCACTCAGCCAACACCCGTGCCGTCAATCCCGAACGTGCCGTCCTCGAGGCCATCGAGCTTGCCACCGGCTCGTCGTCGCCTGCGTGCGGGCTGGTGTTCATCAATGCCTGCGTCGGCCATGACGTTGCCACGCTGTCCAAGGTCGTGCAGGCGCGCTGCCCGGGCGCCCGTGTGCTCGCTGCGTCCTGCGCCGGCGTGATCGGCCGCGAGGGGCCCGGCGAGTCGCTGCACGACATCGCGATCATGTGCGTGTCCGGCGAGGGGTTCGCCGTCTCGCAGGTCGATGGCCTCTTCGGCGACAGTTCGTTCGACAAGGGGGTCGAGCTCGCGCGCGGCCTGCTCGGCACGCCGCATCCGGTGCGCATGGTCTACCTGCTCGCGTCCGGCATCGACATCGCCAACGATCGCATCATCCAAGGGATCGAGTCGGTGCTCGGTCCCGACGTGGTGATCTTCGGGGCGACCAGCTCCGACCAGATGCAGGGCGTGGTCACCTATCAGGCGATCGATGGCGTGCGCTTCCAGCATGCGGCGTTCGCCGTGGGCATCTGGGATCCCACGCTCGCGTTCGAGACCCAGGCGAGCCACGGCTTCATCGCCGTCGGCCCGACCATGACCATCACCAAGGCCCGCGGCAACCGCATCATCGAGCTCGAGGGCGAGCCCGCATGGACGATCTTCCTGGAACGGCTCGGGCTCGGCCCGGAAGCCATGGAAGGCGACACGATTCCCATCGGTGCGCTCGCCGAGGAACTGTCGCCAGCACTCGCCGCCGAGTACGGGAATGACCACATCCTGCGCGTCGTCACCCACCACACGACGGATGGCGAGATCATCTACGCCACCGACGCCGTCGAAGGAACGCAGCTGCGGCTCACCGTCCGTGACGAAGACCGGATCTTCAACGACATGGACCGCATGATGCAGTCGATGTGCGCGCGGCGTCCCGGCCAGGCCCCGATCGCCGTCTTCCACGCCGACTGCCTTGCCCGGGGCAGGCTGCTCTTCAATCGCGTGATGAAGGAGGAACTCGTGCACCGTATGCAGCAGCCCCTCGCCAGCAACGGCGTCGTTCCGCCGTGGCTCGGCATGTACGGCTTCGGCGAGTATGCGCGGCTCGGCGGTCGCAACGAGTACCACAACTACACGACGGCGCTCGGTGCGATCTACCGCATCGCAGAGGGGAGTTGATGTCCGACGGCCAGGGCCATGATCCCGCATCGCTCGCGGCGAGCACGCGCAACCTGCTCCAGCAGCAGTTGATCGCGGCGCGTACGCGGCTCGACCGTCAGGTCGACCAGCTGATGCGCATGAACCGCCTGTCGAACCTGCTGCTCGCGTCGGTCGATGCATCGTCGATCGCCGATGCCTTCGTGGAGGCGATCATCGACGTGCTCGACGTGCCTGTCGCTGCGGTCTGGATCGCGTGCGAGCCTTGCCGCGCGGCGGGACGGACCTTCGCTTGCCACGGCGAGGGCATCGATGCAGATGCCTGGTCTCGGGCAATGCCCCTTCTCGCCGAGGCGATCGGTCGCGACCGAGTGGCGCCACTGCCGCCGCAGGTGGTGGCCTCGCTGCCCGGGCCGGAGCTTTCGCAGGCGATCGCGGCACTGGTCATCGGTCGCGACGGGGCTGTGATCGGTGCGGTGCTGGCGTCGTCGACCATGGCGATGGCCGGCATGCGCGTCCCCGCGGGCGATGAGTCTCGGCAGATGCTCGCGATCCTGGCCGAGAAGCTCGGGGCACACCTCGGCAACCTCGCCGATCGTGACGTGATCGAGCAGCACCTGGTGCAGCTGCGGCAGTCCGAGGAGCGACTCGAGCGCGTTCTGCGTGGCACCAACGACGGCTGGTGGGACTGGGACATCCGGGCAGGGACCACGTTCGTCTCGCCTCGGTGGCTCTCCATGCTCAGCGGCCAGGCCGCTTCCGGCCGGACGATCGATGGGTTCTGGTTCGACCGGGTCCACCCCGATGATGCCATCGACTTCCATGCGGCACTCGATCGCGCCTTCGCCGGCGGTGACGATGCCATCGAGCGCGAGCTCCGCCTCCGCTGCGATGACGGCACGTTTCTTCCGGTGCTCGTGCGCGGCTTGATCAGTCGTGATGACGACGGGCATGCCGCGCGCTTCTCCGGCACCATGCTCGACCTGAGCGAGCGCAAGCGCTACGAGAGCCACATCCACCAGCTGGCCTTCTTCGATGCCTTGACTGAGCTTCCCAACCGACGCCTGCTGGATGACCGTCTGCACCAAGCCTTGCTCACCCGCGGCCGCGTGGAACAGACCACCGCCGTGCTGTTGATCGACCTCGATCGTTTCAAGCGGCTCAACGACACCCACGGCCACGCGGCGGGGGACCAGCTGCTCCGGGCCGTGGCTCGTCGACTGCGCGACCTGGTCCGGCCGTACGACACGGTGGCGCGGCTGGGTGGCGATGAGTTCGTGGTGCTGCTCGAGCACCTCAGCGGCAAGTTCGACGAGGCGCGACAGACCGCCGAGTCCGTCGCGGCCAAGATCGTCGACGCCTTGGGCAAGCCCTATGAGCTCGATGTGGGCACCGTGCATCACAGCGTCTCGATCGGCGTGGCCCTGACCTGTGATGCGGGGCCCGGTGCGATGGACGTCCTGCGCGCCGCCGATGTCGCGCTGTATGCCGCGAAGGAGTCGGGCCGCAACCAGGTCCGCGTCTTCCGGCCAGAGATGCAGCAGCGCGTCGACCGCCGCGCGGCCCTCGAGGCCCGGCTGCGCAAGGAGTTCGCCGACGGCCGGCTCGGCCTGCACTACCAGGCCATCGTGGACGCCTCGGGCGGGCTCGCGTCGGCAGAGGCGCTCGTGCGCTGGCATGCGGGTGCGGGGGAGTCCATCGGTCCGTCGGAGTTCATTCCCGTCGCCGAGGACTCTGGCTTCATCCACGCGATCGGCACGTGGGGGCTGGGACAGGCCTGCGTGCAGGCCAAGGCATGGCTGCCGCACGCGCCAGTTGGTTTCCGCATCGCCGTCAACCTCAGCGGGCCCGAGTTCATGCACCCTGAGTTCCCCGATCGCGTGCTTGCGGCGCTCGATGCCGCGGGGCTGCCCGGCAGCGCGCTTCGCCTGGAGATCACCGAGGCCACCGTGGTGACGGAGCTGGGCTTCGCGGCACGGCGCATGCACCGCTTGCGCGACCATGGCGTCGAGTTCTCGCTCGATGACTTCGGCACGGGCTACTCGTCGCTGACCTACCTGCGCCGGCTCCCGGTCAGCGAGGTCAAGATCGATCGGAGCTATGTCCGCCGCATGATGGCCGATCCCCATGACGAGGCGATCGTGCGTGCGATCCTGGCCATGAGCGCGGCGCTCGGCCTTCGCGTGGTCGCCGAGGGCGTCGAGACGGTGGCGCAGCACCGACGCCTGCTCGAGGCGGGCTGCACCGGATTCCAGGGCTGGCTGTTCGGCCGACCAGCGAGCGCGCCAGCGGTGCCGGCCAGCTTGCTCGGCGGGGCGTGAGGCTCCGGGAGCCCTCGCCTCATCCCAGCCGCTCTCGGGCCCACAGGATCCAGCTCGAGTCCGGCAGTGCGTGGCCCATCGATCGGAACATGAAGCTGAGCTGTGCGTTGTGGTAGAGCGCGTGCGTCGGCACTTGCATGCATGCATCGGCGACCGTCTGCCGGTACGCGCGGCCATCACGCACACGCTCGACCACGCGTGCGCACTCGGCGGGCGTGAGTGCGGCGAGGAATGCATCCCACTCGCGACGCGTCGTTGACCATGCTGCCTCAAGCGCATCGAGCGTCGGGCACTCGGCCGCGGTCGGCATCGTGAGCGCCGCAGCGCTCCCCGTGACGACGCCGATCCAGATCCGCTCCGCGCCGTACAGGTGCAGCAGCGTCGCGTGCACGCTTCCCAATCCGATGGGGAACTCGCGATGGAGTTCGTCGTGCGACAGCGCTCGGCATGCACGGAAGCTGCGGTCGGTCATCCAGCGGAGCCAGGAATGGGCCTGCTTGATCGTGGTGG